>JAJRBU010000192.1 GCA_028679315.1 Methanoregulaceae archaeon | reverse complement strand
TCCTTCTCCACTTCTTCCTTGTGGTAGACGCAGGGGCAGATGATTGCTGCATCCTTCTCCTTGTCTCCTGACCTGAGCCTGCAGGGGCAATACTGCTCTCCATACTTTTGCCTGTTCCGGGCAAGGCCCCGGATCACAATGCCGAGTTTTTTCTCGTCCGGATTAAGAACCCAGTGATGTTTTTTTGCATAATTCCTGGCCCATTTGAGGATTACCTGCTCCTCAGCCTCCCCTCCCTCTGTCATCAGCCGGTCACTCCCTTCGCACGCTCGATATGGGTGATCATGGATAAAAAGACCTTCCTTCCGTCATCTGAGTTGAGGATCTCCTCTGATGCCCGCTCAGGATGCGGCATCATTGCAAGGACATTCCGGCCTCTGTTGAGAACTCCGGTGATATGCTCCATAGCCCCGTTGGGATTGCTCTCCGGAGTAACGTTTCCTGCATCATCGCAGAACCTGAATGCGATCTGTTCTCTTTTGTTTAACTCAGAAAGGATGTCTTCAGGAGCAACATACCTCCCCTCCTTGTGGGCGATGGGAATTCTGATCACGTCTCCCTTCTTGTATAGTGATGTGAACGGTGAATCTGGTGTCTCGACCCTGAGTTGAACACTCCTGCAGATGAACTTGGGGTAGGCATTGATGGTGAACACTCCCGGGACGAGCCCGCTCTCGGCAAGGATCTGGGCACCGTTGCAGATGCCGAGGACAAGGCCTCCCTTCTCTGCGTGAGCGATCACTTCCTTCATGACAGGGGTCCTTGCAGCGATTGCTCCCGCCCGCAGATAATCACCATAGGAGAATCCTCCAGGCAGGATCACTGCATCATACGGGCGGGTGAGGCCGTCCTTGTACCAGATGAGGTCACAGTCCACCCCGCATATGTCTGAAAGGACATACTGGGCGTCACGGTCACAATTACTTCCTCCAAACCGGATGACGGCAAACCTCATCGGTGAACCTCTATCTCAAAATGGTGTATGACAGGATTTGCGAGCAGCCGCTCGCACATTCCTCTTGCTTTCTCTTCCGCTTCTCTGGCGTCAGTTGCGTCAAAACGAACCAGGAATAGCTTTTTTGTCCGGAGTTCATCGGTTTCGTAACCAAGGTTTCCGAGTGCGTGCCGTATCGCTGTGGCCTCCGGATCAAGCATCCCTTCTTTCAGGCCGATCGTGATCTTTGCAAGATACATCATAAGGTTTCTCCCTTTTTCAGGACTTTATCGGTCACCTGCCGGTAGACGGCAAGCACATCTCCTTTTTCGAACCGGTACACATCTTTGTCAAGTGATCCCTTCGTTTTCGCATCCCAGAGGCGCATCGAGTCCATGCTGATCTCGTCTCCGACAAGGATATCACCGCCGTATTTCCCGAATTCGAGCTTGAAGTCGACAAGAATTATCCCCCTGGCCTCGAAAAAACGGGAGAGTACGATGTTTATCCTGAGCGCGAGCTCCTTCATCCGGACGAGTTCATCGTTCGAGAGGATCTTCATTGCAAGGATGAGGTCATCATTGAGCATGGGATCATGGAGGGAATCATCCTTATAATCGATCACGATGACAGGGGGATCAAGCGGGGTTCCTTCACTGATGGGGTAGTTCCTGACCATTGATCCTGCCGCAATATTCCGGACAATCACCTCGAGAGGGATCATCTCAAGTTCCCGGACAAGCATGCTCGAATTGTCAATAAGCCGGATGAAGTGGGTCCGGATATGGTGTTCTTCAAGCAGGGAGAAGAGCCGTGCTGATACCTTGGCGTTCAGACTTCCTTTTTCGGTAAGGACATCTTTCTTTCCACCATCAAATGCGGTGATATCATCCCTGAACGCCACAAGCAGCTCACCCTCTTTATCGGTGCGATACAATGATTTTGCCTTTCCGGAGTAGACCGGTGTACCCTGTTTCACGTTGCACGCTCGCATTCAATATGTTGGTCCAGTCTCCTAATAAGGGGTTCCAACCGGGGATGGTACCATCCCTTTTCTATGAATCGGGGGTAAATGCAGAGACGTTCTTTCAGGATCGATTCACCGGCGATATCTTTCAGGTGATCGAGTTCCGGCCACGGGTGCTCAGGGTTGACGAAATCGATGGTAACCGGCGAGATTCCGCCGAGGTCATCCACGCCGCACCGGATAAGGATCCGTGAGTCGGCAAGATTTGGCGGGATCTGGACCGCGATGTCAGCAGGGAGGATATCCTTTGCCATCCTGATAACGAGGCACATCTCTTCCGGATCGATACTGTTGGACCGTTCCATCAATGTTCCTTCCTTTGCGCAGAAGTTCTGGAGGATTACTTCCTGGATGTGCCCATATTTCCGGTGAAGATCCCTGATCACCATCAGGGACTCCTCCCGGTCTTCAATCGTCTCACCGATACCAAGGAGGAGTCCGGTCGTGAAGGGGATCTTCAGGCTGCCGGCCTCTTCGATCATCTGTATCCGTATTGCGGGATCTTTTCCAGGGGAATTAGCATGTGCTGGCAATTCGGCCGTCGTCTCCAGCATAAGGCCCATACTGGCATTCACCTCCCGGAGCCGCTCCATCTCCTCCCTCGTCATGATACCCGCGTTCGTATGGGGGAGGAGCCCATATTCGATGCTTTTTAGGCACAGGTCGTAGCAATAATCGAGAATATCGGTGTAGCCCAGACGGGAGATCAGTTCAGTGAATCCCTGTTCCAAACCAGGGCGCTCGCCGAAAGTGAAGAGAGCTTCGGTGCACCCTGCTGATGCTCCAGCGGCAAGGATTGATTCCACCTCTCCCACGCTCATGAGACACCCAGCTCGGACAGGGGTCCGGAAGATACAGTATCCACACCGGTTGTGGCAGACAGTCGTCAGCGGAAGAAAGACGTTTCTTGTATACGTCAGGATATGGGGGTTCATGTGATATTGTAGTGGATGTGGGCTTTTTGGGATAAAAATTCCTCCGGCATTTACATCGCACTGCAAAAGGTTAGAAATGAATAATCTCCGCCCGTCTGGATCTTCAAAGAGCGCTCCTGGGGTATCAGAAAGGTCAGGCTCCGGTTGATGGGTTCAGGGATGGAGATTTATTTATCCGGCCTGATCCTATCGTTGTAATACTATGGCTGTTCCTGCCCTCATCCCCTTTAAACCACGGAATCCCAAGACCCGGCTTTCCTGCGTCCTCGAACTCCCTGAGCGGGAAAAATTTGCACAGATGATGCTATGTGATGTCGTCGTTGCAGCTCGGCAAGCAGGGTGCGATCCATTCATCCTTGGCACAGAACCGTTCTCCTTCAACGGTCTGCCGGTGGTCGTCGACCCCGCGGGGTTGAACGAGTCGATCAATGCGTATCTTGAAAAGACTCCTGGACCCCTTTTGATCATCATGGCGGATGTTGCGCTTGCCTCTGCCTCCGCCATCAAAAGATTGATCACGACGGAAGCGGACATGGCCATCGTCCCGGGGACGGGTGGAGGAACAAATGCCCTCTATCTCTCCCATGCCGACCGCTTCCGTGTCAGTTATTACGGGATGAGCTTTGAGAAACATCTCCGGATTGCAGAGGAATGCGATCTCTCCTGCGAAGTGGTGGATTCCTTCCTCATCCACACTGATATTGATGAGAAGGAGGACCTCGTTGAGCTGCTTATCCATGGCAAGGGGATGAGCAACAGGTATCTGCACGAGCTCGGGTTCGTCCTCTCCGCTGACAAGGGAAGGGTCAGTGTAGTGAGGGATACCTCCGGCACGGAATAAAAAGGGCTCTTTTCAAGCCAACCACGGGTGTTTTTTCTTCACCTGGTTATCCTCATTTCGATTGCCAGTAGACTAATGCTACGATGAAAAGGGGGGTGCGCGGGCTCATCCGATACACTATCAGATCAAGAGAGAAACAGGCGGATTATGCAAAAAAGAGCACGGGTTGAGAGACCCTATGCGATGATCAAGAATGCGTTCCCCCTTTATTTTAGCAACCCTTATCTGCCTTTTTGACCTACCAGCAGGCCCATGAAGAGGCAGTCCTCTGCAGCAATCGGCTCAATTCCTTCATAATCCCCGATTGGGACCCCAAGTCCCCGGATAAGGGCGGCAGGGGTGGACTCGTCTGCCTCTCCCATCACGATCTCAGCAGCCGAAGCGATATTATCTGCAAGTGCCTGCTTTGTAACTTCGAGAGGCCTGCCGAAGAGGTCATGGTGTCCCCTGACATCAATCACTGCAGGGATGCCCGAACACCCAATAGCGACCCCGCTGCAGCCTGATCGCATGGCATGGGTCCGGGAGTCTGCGATGATGACCCCCATCTGAATCCCGGTCCGTTTCGCTATCTCCTCGCGGATTTCACGGGCACTCCTGTCAGGATCTCTCGGGAGCAACACAACACAGCCAGGTGGTGCATTGGATGCATCGACCCCGGCATTGGGAAGGAGTGTCCCGCCCTTCATGCAGAGTAGATGGCCAGGGATTCCTCCGACAATCTCATCGCTCTCTCTCGTTACCACTTCGGCAAGTCTCGGATCAATGCCATACCTGTTTCCGAGAAGTAGAGAGTCAGGCCTGGGAATTACCGTGTCCAGGCGCATTATTCTTCCTTCGCGTGTAGCAACGGCACTTTCGGCTACCACAATGATATCCCCCTCTGCAACGTGTCCTGCTTCAGTCCTCCTGATTCCTGCAAGGAGCGCTTCCACGAGATCATCGCCTTCGTGGATAATCCCCGTCCGGATCCCGACCGTGAGAAAGCTGGTCATGCCCGGTCCACTATCCGTGCTGCCATACGGATCACGTCCGCTGTTTCCCTGACATCATGAGTCCTGACGATGTCTGCTCGTTTCCCTATCAGGAGGGCTGTGATTCCAAGGGATGCAGCAAGGCGTGCCTCGGGAGGACGGCCTTCAGGTTCTCCCAGAAAGGTCTTCCGGGAGACTGCTGCAAGGAGCGGCTGATCGAACCGGGTGCATTGCTCAAAATTACGGCAGATCTCCCAATCCAGTGCCGTGCTCCGGGCAGGGTTCCAGAGCCCGATTCCCGGATCAAGGACATAAGAGGATACTCCCGCCTCTTCGCAGCGGGAGACGACAAGGGCAAGGTGAGAGAGTGTCTCGGAAAAGGTGGTGGCGTCCCCCTGCGTTCTCCTTGATGCCATCAGGAATGAAGGCAGGCCTGCATCGGCAACGATACGGGCATAGGCAGGGTTCGAAAAACCCGAGATGTCGTTGGCGGCATGGACATCATGGGAGAGAGAACGTTCAAGAACGGAGGGATACATCGTATCGACAGAGACGGGGATGCCGGAGCCATCCATCTCCTGGAGGGCGGCTGAAAGCCGGGCAGCCTCTGTCGCCTCGCTTATTGGAGGAGACATTGGTGCCGTGCTCCTCGCGCCGATATCGATGATATCTGCACCTTCACTGACCATCTCATATGCCCGTTTCCGGATAGATCCCGGCATGACATAGGAGCCATGGAAAAACGATTCGGGGCTGCAGTTGATCACCCCCATCAGCCGGACCGGGAATCCCGGACCAATCGTGACGTCTTTTATCACACACCGGTGCATAAGGACCGCTTTGCCGCAAGGAACGTGTTCTCCATAAGGGATGCAATCGTCATCGGGCCGACCCCTCCGGGGACTGGCGTGATGGCGGAGGCATGATCTTTCACCCGGTCAAAGTCCACGTCACCACAGAGAATCCCGTCTACCCGGTTGGTGCCGACATCAATCACGATGGCTCCCTCTTTTACCATTGAGGGGCCGACATATCGGGGCTTTCCGATTGCAACCACGAGGAGATCTGCCTCTCCGGTGATGAGAGGGAGGTTCAGGGTTTTCGAATGGGTGATGGTAACGGTGGCATTGGCCGAGAGGAGGAGTGCTGCCATCGGCCTTCCCACCTCAATTGACCTTCCCATGACAACTGCGTGCATTCCTTCCGTTTCAATCCGATATTCCTTGAGGAGTGTCATGATTCCCTGTGGTGTACAGGGTGAGAATACCGGATTTCCGGAAAAGAGCCGCCCGAGGTTCGCCGGGTGGAACCCGTCAACATCTTTTTCAGGAAGGAGAGATTCGAGCACCTGGATCGTGCTGACATGGGCGGGAAGGGGGAGCTGGATAAGAATCCCGGATACCTCCGGGTCCCTGTTGAGGACCTGTATCTCCCGGATCACCTCATTGGTGCTGGAACACTCCGGGAGGGTGATGCCGATCGACCCGATATGCACCTGTTCGCACGTCCGGTGCTTCATCCTGACATAGAGTTCGGATGCCGGGTCGGACCCGACAATGACCGTGGCAAGCCGGGGGGTGAACCCGGACTCATCGATCTCCTCTTTCAGGATCTCGAGCCGTTTTTCCTGTATCTTTTTTCCATCAAGGATCATATCACTCGGGATAAAGGGGGAACCCTTTTGCCATCTCGTGCACTTCGGCCCCCACCTTCTTTATCGTCGCCTCGTTATGGATGTCTTTGAGCACGGTAGCAATAAAATGCCCGATCCGCCGCATCTCCTCCTCTTTCATGCCGCGTGTGGTGACCGCCGGGGTCCCGATGCGGAGACCGCTCGTAACAAACGGGCTCCTGCTCTCATTGGGTATGGTATTTTTATTCACGGTAATGTGGGCTTTTCCGAGTGCCACTTCCGCTTCGAGCCCCGTGAGGCTGAGGTTCGTGAGGTCAAGAAGGATCAGGTGATTGTCAGTGCCCCCGGATATGAGGCGGAGCCCTTCGTCGGCAAGCACGGCTGCCATGGCCTGTGAGTTCTTCACGATCTGGCGGTTGTATTCACGGAAGGAGGGCCGGAGAGCCTCCCTGAAGCAGACGGCCTTTGCCGCGATGGTGTTCATGAGCGGGCCGCCCTGCATACCGGGGAAGACGGCCTTGTCGACCTTTGGAGCATTATCAGCGTCACACATGATCGCCCCGCCCCTGGGTCCCCGGAGTGTCTTGTGGGTGGTGGTGGTGGTATAGTCAACGACGCCAACCGGGGATTCGTGCATCCCGGTGGCGCAGAGACCCGCGATATGGGCAATGTCGGCCATGCAGATTGCGTCCACCTGTTCAGCGATCTCCTGGAAGGCAGAAAAATCGATGGTCCTTGGATACGCGCTCGCCCCGCAGATGATAACTTTAGGTCTGACCTTCCGGGCAATCTCCTCAACTACCCCATAGTCGATAGTCTCGGTCTTTAGGTCCACTCCGTACGGGGTCACCTGGTACAACCGGCCACTGAAGCTGACCGGTGACCCGTGAGAGAGATGGCCGCCCTGCGAGAGGCTCATACTCATGAGCGGATCACCGCACCCCATGACGGCAAAATATATGGCCATGTTGGCCTGTGTCCCGGAGTGGGGCTGGACGTTTGCATGCTCCGCGCCGAAGAGCTCTTTCAACCGGTCTCTTGCAAGGTTCTCGGCCATGTCATGGAATTCACAGCCGCCATAGTATCGTTTTCCGGGATACCCTTCAGCGTACTTGTTGGTCATGACCGATCCCATAGCCTCGAGAACCGCTTTACTGACAAGGTTCTCGGAGGCTATCAGCTCAAGCCCGTTCTGTTGCCGGAGCCTCTCTTTTTCGATGATTGAGGCTACTTCATAATCCGTTGTGGCCAGATATGACATGGTTAAAAAGGTCGGTGTTGATCAGGTAATACTTTTTTCTCTCCCGATGAAAAAAGGGCGTTTACAGGACACAGAGGGTGGAATGCCGGGCCGGAATCGCAGTATACCTGCAGCAGGGAACTATCACGCCCTTATCCTATTACCATTCAAAAAAATGAAGGATTCCTGATAGTACAGGCCGAAAAACCCATTGAATGGAGCATAATTATTATAGGGGATCAAGCAATGTTATCAATGAGGGTTCTGATGATGCCAGAGGACGTCCGTAAATCCCTGCTGAAGAGCATCCCTGATCAGAAGGAGAAGGATATGGAGCTACCAAAGAAGGAGAGCCTGCCAGCCGCCACCCCGGAAGAGCGAATATCGGCACTGGAGAAGAAGGGACGGGAGCTGGAAGCCATGGTTAAGGGGCTGACCGACGAACTCCTTGACCTTAAGTCAATTGTCATGCGATTGAACAAAATTAAAGAAATGAGCAGTCAGACTGCCGGCCAGGCGGCGGCGGGCGCAGCGGGGAGCACGGTCATCATCCCAAAAAGGCCGCCAGTGGTCAAGGCGGCACCTGCCGAGCCTGAAAAGATGGATATGATCATGCAAACAGACGGCACATTGAAACCCGAACGCAGGAAATCGAGCGACTATATCATAGCATCAGCATCCTATTCAAAGAAAGCCAAGCAAACTGAAGGTTCGGGAAAGAAGAATGATCTCATCGTTGCCGAGGACGAAGAAAAAGATTCAACAAAAAAGTGATGGGAGAAAAGATCGTTGCACATCACTGAGCTCGAGATCGATAATTTCAAATCTTTTTTGAAAAAGACCAAAATCCCCTTTTTTGAGGGTTGTACGGTCATTTCCGGCCCCAATGGATCGGGGAAGAGCAATATTATCGATAGTATTCTCTTTGCCCTCGCCCTTTCATCCTCTCGAACGCTGCGTGCTGAGAAACTGACCGATCTGATCAACCTCAATTCGGCAAAACCCACTGCTGAAGTCTCGCTCTCTTTTTCAGATGGGACAAAAATCCGCAGGAGGATCAAAAAGACGGGAAGCGGTTACTATAGCTACAATTACCTGAACGAGAAGCTCTGTAAGCAGTCAGAGGTGACCGAGTTCCTCTCCAGGTTCGGGATCAAACCGCATGGGTACAATGTCGTTATGCAGGGGGATATTACCCGGATTATCGAGATGAGTGATTTCGAACGGCGCAAGATCATTGACGAAATTGCCGGTGTTTCTGAGTTCGATGCCAAGAAGGATCAGGCTATCCGGGAGCTCGAGGTAGTAAGGGAACGGATCGAACGGGAAGAACTCCTGCTCGCTGAGCTCGGTGAACGACTCACAGCCCTTTCCAGGGAACGGGAGCAGGCGCTTCTTTACCGCAAATGGGATGACCAGCTCCACATGTTTGAGAACTGCAGGGCTGCAGCCTTCCTGGATTCGAAGGAGAAAGAACTCTCAATCCTTTTCCAGGCAGAAAAGGAGCAGGAGATCCTGTTGGAAAGGGCTGGATCTGACAGGAGCCTCGAGGAGAATGAACGATCGTACCTTCTGGCCGATCTTGAAGATCTCACCAGACAGATCAACCAGAAGAGCGGGTCGGAATACCTGAAACTGATCGCCGATCTCGAAGAGGCGAAAGGTTCGATTCGGCTTGCCGAGCAGACGATCCAGAGGCTGAAGAAGGAGAAGGAAGGAAACCTCGAGGGAATGAACCGTGTATTCCTGGATATGAAAAGGGCTGAAGGGAGAATTTCGGAATGTAGCCAGTCTATCCGGGAGATGACCATCGATCGGACCAACCTGGCCATAGAAGCAGCTACGGCGAAGGGGCAGATCGAAAAAATCGAGGCAGGGATACAGAACCAGAGCCGGGATGCCGAAGGTGCCAGGGATGAACTTTTCTCTCTGATGCAATCCATCGAAGCAAAGAAGGGGGATCGCTCGACCATCCTCCACCAGAAGGATCTCCTCCTTGAAAAAAGGCGGATGCGGACTTCGGAGCGGGAACGGCTGGAGGAACGAATCCAGGCTATCGATGCCGAGACCACAGCTCGGGGAGAACAGAACCTGCGGGAGAGAGAGCAGGTCAGTGTGCTTCTATCAGATAAGAGTAGTATCGAGCGGGAGATCTCCTCATCCGAGGCATCGGTATTTGCCAAACGATCATCGCTCGAACGGATCAGGGATGAGCTGCGGGGTATCGAGCAGGAGGCGATGCGTCTCGAAGCACAGCAGCAGGCACGCGGAGAGCCGGCTAGTCGGGCCCTCGAAGCAGTCCTCGCGATGGACGGAGTGTATGGGACCATAGCCCAGCTCGGCAGGGCTCCCCCCGATTATACGACAGCCCTGAACGTTGCTGCGGGTGCAAAGCTCCATTACGTGGTGGTCGAAGACGACGAGGTGGCAGCGTCTGCAATACGATATCTGAAAGACCAGAAACTCGGACGGCTCACCTTTCTTCCTCTTTCAAAACTGAAACCCGGACCGATACCTGAAGCCGGAGGGAAAGGTATCATTGGCCCGGCTGTCAGGATGCTTGAGTTCAAACCGCAGTTTGAACCAGCGTTCCGGGTGGTATTTGGCGGGACGATGGTAGTGGAATCGCTTGAGGTTGGAAGGAGACTCCTTGGCAAATATAGGATGGTTACCCCTGAAGGCGAACTCCTGGAGAAGAGCGGGGCCATGACAGGGGGATCGTTCAAGAAGGCGGTCCGGGGATTTGGTGCAGCTGTCGAGGACGAGATAGGCCATCTTCGCCAGCATGCTGAGGGACTGAAGGCAGAGATAGGAGATCTCGACAGTGCAATCTCCCGGGGTAATAGCGAGATCGAGGTGCTAAGGGGAAAACGGTCAGAGATCGAGCAGCAGTTGCAGCGGCTCACCATCACATCCGAGGAACTGGCGAAACAGTCCGATATCTATCTCCAGGAACGGGAACGAATCGCTGCAGCGCTCCAGGAGATAATCGAGGAAGTCAAGGGTGGCACTGCAGATCTTGCGGCACTTGAGGCCTCCCTCGACACGACCACCGGGGAGATCGCCCAACTCACCAGGAGAATGGAGCAGTTAAAAAAGAGACTGGACGATACCGATATCCCTGCACTCACCGATCAGCTTGAGAAGAAGAGACGCGAGTTCGATGATATCGAGAGGAGGTTCCGGAACAAGGAGTCGGATATCAATGATCTCTCCCGGGAACGGCAGCATTTCGGCGCCCGGACTGAGGAGCTGAAAGCTGAATCTGATCGTATCACCAGGGCCAACCAGCAGATCGACAGCGATGTCGAGGCAGCAAAGGCGCAGATCGAATCGGGAAAGGAAGTGATCCATGGGATCGAAGAGCGGCAGAAAGAGTTCTCGGGAGAACTCGAAATGCTCCGTACGCGCTATGGCCAGGTATCGGATGCTATACGAGAATCTGAAAAGAGGATCCTCGATTTCGATCTTGCCTGCGAACGGATTCGGGTGCAGCTTGATGCACTTGTAGCTCGCAAGGCTGCCCTTTCAGGAGAGATCGATCAGCTCAGGGCTGAGGTCGGGGATACCACGACCGACCTGACCCTTGGGGAGATAGAAGATGGAATCTCCGAAGCATCAGCTGCCATGAGGAAGATAGGGGCCGTGAACATGCTTGCTATTGAGGAGTACGACCGGGTTGAACAGCGAGTTTCGGAGCGGAGAGAGAAGAAGGAGATCCTCTCGCGGGAGAGGGCAACGCTGCTCGAACGGATCGAGCGGTTCGAGACCATGAAGTATGAAGCATTCATGGATGCCTTCAAAGCTATCGATGCCAACTTCCGCGACATCTTTGCCCGGCTCACCAACGGGAGCGGTCGCCTCATACTCGAGAACGAAGAGGATCCTTTCTCTGGGGGTCTTTCGTTTGCCGTGCAGCCGCGCGACAAACCGGTCCATCTCCTCTCGGCCCTTTCCGGGGGTGAAAAGTCACTCACGACACTCGCCTTCATCTTCTCGATACAGCAGCATGTGCCTGCGCCGTTCTATGCCTTTGATGAAGTGGACATGTCCCTTGACGGCTCCAACGTTGAGAGGATCAGTGCGATGATCCGGGAGTTCTCGGCAACTTCGCAATTCATCACGGTTTCGCTCAGGAAACCGATGATCGAAGGGGCAGACCGGATTCTTGGGGTGACGCTGCTCCCTGACAAGAGTTCGTTCGTCACCGGGGTCAGGGCTGATGTCTGAAGAACCGGTCGAGATCCTGGTCCAGATGGCCGAGCGGGGGGAGATCGATCCATGGAATATTGATATTGTTGAGGTGACAGATCGGTTTCTCTCAGAACTTGAACGCAGAAAAGAACTCGATCTCCGGATATCGGGCAGGACCCTGTTTTATGCCGCGATTCTTCTCCGCATGAAATCTGAGTACCTTGATCTTTCGGGTAATGGAGAAGAAGAGGAGGTTCCTGACGATGATGAGGGCTTTGATCTTGAGGATGATTTCCCAGAAGGAGCGGGAGGGCCGATCGAGCAACTCGAGCGGGAAATACGGAGGAGGCTGGACCGTAAAAACCTCCGGAAGCGGCCGGTCACCCTTTTTGAGCTGATCCTTGAACTGAAGAATGCAGAGAAAGAGCAGCGGCGGCGCCAGCGGTTTCGATCGCCGTTCTCAATGGATGCGATCGATGTTGAAGGGGTGGTCGGGATCGCGCATGAAGAGGGGTACCAGGAAGCAGCAATGGCGGTACTCGGTCAGTGCGAAGAGACGATCTCCGCTGAAGGGGTAGTGACCCTCCACGAACTGGCCGCGCTCCTCGGTAAAAGGATCTTTGAGGTCTATATCCCACTCCTGTTCCTCATGTCAGAAGGAAAACTCACGCTCTGGCAGGAGGAGTTTTTCGGCGAGGTAATGGTCAGCGCTTGTCCTGTGGGAAAATAGGAAAATTCTGCTCTGTAGAAAACCTTCAGGATGAAAAATTGTAAGTATCTGTGGATGTTACAGACAATCATTTTTCCGGCGATTTCTTTCATCTGTATGAGGAAGA
>JAJRBU010000208.1 GCA_028679315.1 Methanoregulaceae archaeon | reverse complement strand
GGGATGAGCCCCGGGGTTCGCAAACGCGTTTTCTCGCCGGGATTCACGACGAAGAGCCGCGGCTGGGGCCTCGGGCTCTCGCTCGTGAAGCGCATCGTCGAGGACATCCACGGCGGAACGATCAGGGTGCTCGAGTCGCAGCCGGGCAAAGGAACGACGTTTCTCATCACCTTCCCGGTCGATTGAGCGGGGAAACGGATCGGATCACATGGCGAAGGAAAAACGGATTCTCTGGGTCGACGATGAAATCGATCTCCTGAGCTCCCACATCATGTTTCTCGGGGAGAAGGGGTACGCGGTGACGTCCGCCTCCAGCGGGGACGAGGGCATCGCCGCCCTCAAGCGCGGGAGGTTCGATCTCGTTCTCCTCGACGAGACGATGCCCGGCAAGAGCGGGCTCGAGACGCTGCAGGTGATCAAGGAAATCGATGCGAACCTGCCCGTCATCATGATCACGAAGAACGAGGCGGAGGATCTCGTCGAGCAGGCCATCGGCATGAAGATCGACGACTACCTCCTCAAGCCCGTGAATCCGCTCCAGATCTATTCGGCGGCGAAGCGCATCCTCGACGCGCATCGTATCCAGGAAACCGTCCTCAGCAAGGACTACCTCCAGGCGTATCAGCGGATCGACGGAACGCTGCGCGCGAACCCCGACTGGCGCGGATGGATCGACGTCCATCAGGAGCTGTCCCTGTGGGACGTCGAGTTCGACCGCTTCAGCGCGACGGGGCTCGAGCAGACCCAGCAGGATCTCAAAAAGAAGGCGAACGCCGATTTCGCCCGCTACATCGAGCGCGTCTACCCGGGCTGGATGCGCGGCGCGGAGCGGCCGGCGCTGAGCGTCGACGTGATCAAGCGGTGGGTGTTCCCGCGTCTCAAGGAGGGAAAGAAGGTCTACTTCATCCTCATCGACTGCATGCGGTATGACCAGTGGCTCAAGATCGAGGATCTCCTCGCGCCGTATTACAACATCGATCGGGAGTGCTACTACGCCATTCTGCCGACGGCGACGCCGTACGCGCGGAACGCGATATTCGCCGGCGCCTTTCCGTCCGAGATCCAGAAGCGCACGCCGGAGCAGTGGCTCGAGCGTTCGAAGGACGAGTTCAGTAAGAACCGTTTCGAGCACGCCTTTCTGCAGGAGCTGCTCGCCCGTTCGGGGTTGCCGGCCGTCACGACGAAATACATCAAGATATACGAGATCGAGGAGGCGAACGAGATCCGCAAGCAGGTCGACAGCTACCGGGGCATCGATCTCGTGTCCATGGTGTTCAACTTCCTCGACATTCTCGCGCACGGCCGCAGCCAGAGCGAGATTCTACAGGAGATCGCCCCCGACGAGAGCGCGTTCCGCTCGCTCATGCGCTCGTGGTTCGTCCATTCGGCGCTTTTCGATATCCTCCAGCGGATATCGAAGCACGGCGCGACCGTGATCATCACGACTGATCACGGCTCGATCCTCGGCGCCCGGGCGAGCCTCGTGCACGGGAACCGCGACACCTCGACCAATCTCAGGTACAAATTCGGCGAAAACATCAACGGCGATCCGCGGCAGACGCTCCTCATACGCAGGCCGCACGACTACAACCTTCCCGCGGAGGGTCCCGCCAAGAACTACATCCTCGCGAAGGAGAACTTCTACTTCGTCTATCCGACCAAATTCCACGAGTACGAACGGCAGTACATGGGAACGTTTCAGCACGGAGGAATCTCGCTCGACGAAATGATCGTTCCGTGCGTCACCTTGACTCCGAGGTAGGCCATGCCTTCGCAGCCCGGATCGCGCCGATCGGAACACGAGGCGGGGGGCGCCGGGCGCCGCCTCGATCGGTTCGAGGGGGAGCGCCGGCGGCTTTCGCTCACGAGCGAATCCCCCGACCGGACGCTCGCGGCGGGGAGGGCGATCGGCTCGCTCCTGCCGCCCGGCGCCGTGCTCTCGCTCGAGGGGGGGCTCGGAGCGGGGAAGACGCTCATCGCGAAGGGCATCTGCGCCGGGCTCGGCGTCCCCGACGAGGTGACGAGCCCGAGCTTCGTGCTCGCCGAGGAGTACGCGGGCGTCGTTCCCGTGCTCCATTTCGACCTCTACCGGCTCGAGAGCGTCGACGAGGTCGCGCGCATCGGTCTCTTCGACGCCATCGACGGGCGCAGCGTCGTCATCGTCGAGTGGGGGGACCGCCTTCCCGCCGGGTCCCTCGACCCGGACGTGCGCGTCGTCATGGAGATCGCGGGGGACCGGAGCCGCGGCATCACGATCGAGGGGCGGGGCGGTTTCCTCGACGCGCTCGAAAGGAGCATCTCGTGAAAACGGCGCCGATCGTGCTCGCGCTCGACGCGTCTCACCGGCGCGGGAGCGTGGCGGCGTGCCGGGGCGAGGAGCTTCTCGCGGAGATGCTCTTCGACGCGAGCGACACGCATTCGGCCACCCTGCTGCCGGCCGTCGACGCGTGCCTCTCCTCGGCGAAGATCGCGCTCGCCGAGGTCGAGCTCTTCGCGGTCGTGCGCGGCCCGGGGAG
>JAJRBU010000201.1 GCA_028679315.1 Methanoregulaceae archaeon | reverse complement strand
GCAAATGTCTATAGTAACGGAGTCTACATAGGCCAGACCAGTGCGGGAAGCCCTCTCGTTTTTACCCAGGTAAATCCAGGGACATATTCGCTTCTCATCACTAAGTCCGGCTACCAGGACTATACCGGTACCCAGACGGTTGTTGCTGGGCAGAATTATAATGTTGCTGTCACTCTGAACCCGGTGCAGAATCCGACAACGGGGGGACTATCAGTCATCTCGGCTCCAAGTCAGGCTGAAGTCTACCTCGATAATGCGTACAAGGGACTCACACCCATCACCCTCGATACTCTCAAACCTGCATCCTATACTGTACTCGTCAAACTGAGCGGGTATCAGGACTGGCAGACAACCCAGCAGGTCACCGCCGGACAGACTGCCCAGATATCGGCAACCCTTATCCCGGCAACTACACCCACACCCACACCCACTCAGACCGGACTTCTTCCTTTGACCGTGATCGCAGGGGTCATGATACTCCTGCTGGCAGTGCGGCGGCGATAACGATAATTTCCTTTTCTTTGTCGTATGCACTGAATACTCGTTTCATTTTTTGAAACGTCCGGATTGCTCTTTCCAATTTTTGAGAAGAATCTGAAGGTACTTATAATAGCCCACGAGATGTAGACTCCCTGAAAAGCTGTTGATAGCTCAAGGCAGTGAGAGTTGAAGAGAGAGTTTAATAAGCAAAGAAGTGAGTTGAGATTGTTATGGAAGGATCGATTACATTAAAGGCAAAGGCAAGGACATTTCCGAGTAAAGGCCGCGCTCGGGTCCATGAGACCGTCCTGCCGATGATCGGCGCAAAGGAGGGAGAGGCACTGCTCCTTGCGAAATACCCGACTGAATGGGATAAGAAGACAAAAACCGTCGCCGTTACCGGATATGGAGACAAGATGGTGGACAAGTCTGTCATTATGCTCTCACCGGAAGATATTGCAGCTCTTGGCGTTGCCGAAGGGGATACCATCACGGTCATTCGCAAGGTCACCTGGACTGAAACGATCACCAAGGGAGCTGCAAAAGCCGGTGAGACCGTAAAAGAAGGTGCAGTCAAGGCTGGGGGAACCATCAAGGAAGGTGCAACGAAAGCGGGGAAGACCGTTGAAAAGGGTGCAAAGGATGTAGCCGGAAAAGTCACCCCGAAAAAGGGCGACAAGGAACTGTGATTTGAGGAGAGATGATTTGTGGCAAATGAGACGATGATAGTTCTTGAGCCTGTTTCTCCCTACTGGGCATGGTTCGAGTCAGTCTTCTGGATCATCATGCTCGTCATTATCCTCATTGTAGCGTATTTTATAATCAAGGAAATACGGCTGATGAGAAACACACGGCGCCTTGCAGAGATCGATCTCGAGAAGGAGAAACTCTCCCTGATGCAGGCCGAGATGGCCCAGCGGGGGACACCTTTCTTCAAGGTCGCACCAGAGAAAATGGAAGAGATCCGAAAACTCGACGAGGAGAACACTGCCCTGTCAACCGACATTTTCGCGAAACACAGTGCGATTGATAAACGGATCGAGAGGCTAGAGAACAAGGTGACCCTCACCAAACTCGATCGTATGGTGGAGAAGATCAAAGATGAGGAGAAGAAAATCGGGTGATCATGATGTATGAGAACGTACCTGCAGAGACGGCAAAGAAATCATCCTTCAAGCAATCCCTGATGGCAATTCCCGGCACTATCGATTCGAAGATGCCCACCATGGACAAGAGCCTCGATCGATATTTCGATGCCCACATGTCCGCGATCATCGAGGAATGGGGACTCATCACGATGCATACGCTCGATGATCTTGATGACCGGCTGGATATGGTAACAACAGAGATCCGGAATCTTGAGAGAGGCCGTGACGAGATTGAAAAGAGGGCGGCTGCCCTCGATGCAGGGATCCGGGAACTGGAGGTCGGGTAATGGTCGGCATGGACAGCTACATGAATGCCTACCTGGACCGGAGAATGAAAGACCTGATCCAGGAATGGGACCTCGCAACCCAGAATGACATTGATGATTTCGAGACACGGATGAAGGCGATTGAGGAGACAACAAAGCAGATTGCATCACTCGAGACCAGTGCGGAAATAAAACTGGAAGAACTCGAGCACCGTCTGTTACTGTTAAAGGAGGTACGGCGATGACTCCTCTCGAGGCAGCCCTGATTATCATCCTTATTGCAATTGTGGTATTCGTAATTTACTATTACTGGAAAGGGTCGAAAGGAGGATTATCGGTCACCAGGCCCGTGGAGAGCAGGGTTGATGAGTATCTCGACCGCAGGTTCGAGCTGATGATCGAGGAATGGTCGCTCGTCAGCCGGGCCAGGCTCCAGTCATTCAGGAAATCCAAGGACCAGACCCTTGAGGCAAACGAAGCAAAAGTGGCATCGCTGAAGACCTTTTCCGATACGATGGAAGAGAATTTGAAGCAACTGGAGACACGGCTGGATACGCTGGAAAAACAATCAGGTATGAAATAAGATAGGAATTTTTCTTGCTCATCGAACAGGGGTGAAGCAAGGATTCTCCAAAAAAGGCTCTCACCCAATTTTTCTGTCAATTACCCTCTTTTTCCGGCCTCTCCTGCATTCATGAAAACTATCTCGGGTGAGGTGAAGAGGCGGTAATCATCCCCCTTTTGCGAGGATCCAATCCCACGGGTAACATATAAAATGGTATCATCCTTCTTGGAAAGTCCCTTAATATCAACAATCCCTGCAGTATCTAAAAGAACAAATATACCATTTCCCACCTGCCCACCATGGGTATGACCGGAAAGGATGAGGTCAGCATTCCATTCCTCCCGGTAAAATGGCTCATGAACAAGGTACATGACATATGCCCCGTTATCGGGCAGTGTTGGGGGATCAGCCCTGCCAGCCCAGATGTCATCTACCCCGCAAAGGATCACGCTCTGCCCATTGATGTCAAGTTCTGTCCATTCATTTCGTAGCACGGTCACTCCATTCTTTTCGAGCACGTCTTCGAGCAGGTCTGCCGAAGAAAGGTCCGGATCTGAATAGAGCGGACTTGCATTGTACCCTTGTGAGCGGAGGATTGATTCCATGACCCATGCCATCCTCCCTTCAGGTCCTGATCCCTGAATCCCGACGTTGTAGTCATGGTTCCCGAGCACCGCATAAACCGGAGCATCAACCTCTCTCCAGATCTCCTGGAGAGAGACCGTTCCCTCACCCTGGCCGGTAAAGTCACCCCCGATCAGAACAAGGTTCGGATGTGCCTTGTTGATTGCACTGATTACCGTTCTTATTATTTCGATATTTTCATCCTTGATATGGGGATCTGCAATAAACACGATTCCTTCCGGGCCATCAGGAATTTGCAGCCGGGTTATTACCGGAGTTCCTGCTTCCCATGCCATGTAGCCAGGGAGCACCATAAGGGGTATGATGAAGAGAATAATCAGAAGGTAGTAGGATTTTCTCCGGCCGGGTGGGATGTGCATATCCTTTTCATTATAGTTTGGACCACTGTTCAGATAAAATGCAAGGAGATGAGATCCATCATCATTCTTCTCATTTTCTTTATCGCTGAGAATACAGGGATTTCATCCCCGCATCCAACAGTGAATTCTAAAGGAATTATTACTCCTCTTTCCTGTTGATCTTCCTGGTGTACGGGAGTGAATACTTGTAGCTGACGATGAAGCCCATCACGAGAGCGATGGCCATCGCAGGAAGGAGTTGGGGGTCAAATACCATTGCGATGATCATGGCGAGAGCGATGGGGCTCCTGAGCAAAGCGACACTCACCCCGGCAATCACGCATACCAGGCAAACCTCGAGCGGAATGAACGGAAAGAGCCGGAAGACAAGGATTCCAAGCGTCCCCCCGATAAAGAAGGCGGGGAAGATATATCCTCCTGCAAAACCGGTGGAGAAGGAGAAGGTCACGAGCAGGATCTTTGCCACGACGAGGATCAGCAACAGGATAAGGCTCACTTCAAGATAGTTGTTGAGAAGCACCTGGAGCTGGTCACTCCCCATGAACAACGTGAGAGGAAGGAGCATCCCGGCGATTCCAAGACCGAGACCACCAAGCAGGCCAAGGAGTAGAGGCCGGTTCTCAAGTGGCTCGAAGACTTCTCTCATCTTCTTGTACATCATGATGAATGCAATCCCACATCCCCCGCCAAGAAGACCAAGGCCTATGGCATAGATGAGGTCGATTTCCCGGAATCCTTCGAACGGGGGGAGGGTAAACATGCCCTCGAGAAAAGATCCGGCGAGGAGGAAATAGACCGCAAAGCCTGCCGTTGCTGCTACGATTGAGGGGAGTACCGCCTTCCATGTCATGATCCCCTTTTCCAGGGTAACCTCGATGAAGATCAGGGCTCCGCCAAATGGTGAGGCAAGGAATGCTCCGAAGAATCCGCTGATGGCAGAGAGGGACGAGAGGGTAACCACCGGAGCGGGCATGCGGGCTTTCTCTGCAATATACGTCCCTGCTGCACCGGTTGAGACGGTCAGGGGTGCTTCAGGACCGAGGGGAGCCCCGCAGACAAGAGATGCCAGGCCCCTGATGAAGAGCTCGATGCCCCGTTTCAGACCAAACCTCCCTTTCTCATTGAATTCGTTCAGGTCTTCGGCCATGATGGCGATCTCACCCTGGAAATAATATCGTATCAGCCCGACACAGAGCCCTCCCACGAGACATATCACCAGGATCCATGGATTGAAGACGGGAGTGAGTGAATCGACAGGAATATCCTTCCAGATCACCCCGATGAGGAGATCCTCGAGGAAAAAGAAGAGGATCATTATCAGGGCTCCGACGACCCCGACAAGCGAGACGAAGATGAGCAGGACATAGAATTTTTTTGTATTCAATGAATCGGTAGCCTCCTCGATCTTCCTGCTGCTCGCATCTTCTTTCATGCTCATTTCCTTACCAGAGTTGAAAACATGAAGACTATTAAATGTCTTCGATCTGTTTTATCGGGCCCAATCATGTTTCAATGAAGACGAGAGAAAGGGGAGAGGGTAGTGTTGTTCAAAAGATGAAGGCGATGCATAACTCATACAAGGGATCCAGGATTGGGAATCGCCTTCACCAACTACGGGCATCACACAGGGTGAGGAGTCTGCGGGAGATAGAATAATCCTTTTGTATGCGTTCCTCACGTTATATATAAATCTAACCTTTATCCGGGCTCCTTTCGGGACGAAACCCAAAAATCTTTAAGATTTAAGAATGCATCAGATACTGATGGCAAAAAAGAAGGAAAAGGGAGTCAAAGAGGAAGAACCCCTCAAATTATTTTATATTTTTTACAATCAGGAGCGCTGGAACAACTGGATCTCCACGCTCAAGGAATCCGATTTCACGATTAAGGACGATTCTGAAGAGATGCCCGATGGCTATACCACCCTCTATAATTTTTCCATGGATATCACCATCGAGGTCCTGAAGATCGTAAGGCTCTTCCAGAACAACAGGTTCACCAAGGAGGAGGCTCTCCAGAAGCTGAACCAGGTCGAGGCCATCGTGATGTCAGATGTCAGTGATGAGACCATCGAGGAGTATGTCGAATCGCTCCAGCTCTCAATGCTCGTCCTCTTTGCAGGGTGCAAGCGGTTCCTTGAAGGTCAGTACTCCCCCAACATAAAGTCCCTCGTCAATGACGGGAAGAAGGCTGGTGAAGAAGACCTCGAGACTGCACTCGGCATCGCTGCGGATATCGCGGCAAATGTTATCAACGGCGCAGCCTGCTGCAGCAAATACATCAAGGATAATATTGAGCAGCCGGGATTATTCGATGAGTGGCTGATCGAGATCGAGAGCATGCACGAGGCAATGGGCTCGCTCAAAAATTTCGACGAGGAGGCTGGAGAGGCGTCGTGATTGCCGGCAGGGCCCGGTTCAGGTATGCACGGAAGATCGAACGGGCGGTGGGATACCGGATCCCTGATCTTGCATTTCACGGTGCGACGCTTGACGCCCTCTCCTCCCGTCTCAACACCGAACGCCTTGACAATGTCCTCAAAGAACAGGTCCTTTCTTTCTTTAACTCGTTTCTCCGGTGCAACTGCCGTGACAGTCCCCATTGCGGCTGCCCTGAGAAGAAATTTGCCCGCGAGATCATAGAACTCCGGGAGAACGGGCTGGATCACCGGCAGATAGCTGGATATCTGCAGGATGAGTACGGAATCGACCTCTACCCTGCTGATATTCTCAGTTTTCTCGAGGAGTCCGTTCACGTGCTTGAAGCGATCAGGGACGTTGCTTCCCTCATGAAGAAAACTGATCTTGAGCGATCCGCGAGTGATCATATCGAGCTGATCGAACGGTAAGGTTCCTGATCCGAACCCTTATCCCCATCTTTACATACTGATACATAGAATCAGATGGAAAAAACCCTGACCATCCTCTGGAACCATTCAGCAGACCAGGTTGAGCCCTGCCTCTTCTGCACGGATACAAGGAAAACGTTCCTGGAGCTGCTGGAGGACCTCCTTCCTGTATTCAGGGAGGAAGGGATCCACTTCACCTTCCAGGAGGAGATGGTGTGTCACAAAAAGGGAAGAAAGGTAAATGATGTCAGGCTCAATGGCATCTCCCTCTCTCACCTCCTTTCCCGTGCCGCTGAAGGAGAAGAATACTGCCATACATCCCAATGCATGCCGATAAGGAACCTCTCCCAGATTCTACCGGGACCTGATGGGATCCTCTGTGGAGAAGCCCCCGAGATCCTCTTCAGGAAAGCGATCCTTCTTGCACTCGAAGATCAAATCATCGATGAGCCCGTGGACGACCGGTAACTCTTATCATCTCTCCCGATAAGAACAGGATAGAAGATCCACCTTGTCCCTCTTTCTCACCTTCCGCGAGATATTCCTTCTCATCGATATCATCCTCATCCTGATCATTATCTTTGACCAGAGGAAGAACCCTACCTCAACAATGGGATGGATCCTTGTCCTCATTCTTCTGCCCGGGCTCGGCTTTTTCATCTATCTCTTCCTCGGCCAGGACTGGACAAAACGCCGCCTGTTCTCAAGGAAAGCAGAAGAGGACCAGGTCATCACGGATCTCGTGACCTCCCAGAAAAAGGAGCTGCTGAGGATTGGAAAGGAACATCGGGGTGATGTGTATGAACGGTTCATCAGTATCGCAAAGATGTTCCTCGAAAGCAACCAGGCAATCATAACAAACGACAATACCCTCACGATTTTTACTGACGGAAAGGATCAGTTTTCGTCACTTTTTGAAGCGATACGGGGCGCAAAGCACCATATCCACCTTGAATATTATATCATCAGGGATGATCTGCTCTCCAGGGAGCTTATATCACTCCTGACGGCGAAAGCACGGGAAGGCGTGGAAGTGAGGCTGCTTGCCGATTCTCTTGGCATGAAAGTGAAAAAGAAGGGACTGGAGGAGTATCTCACGGCGGGAGGAAAATATGCCGCATTCTTCCCCCGAGTATACACCCTGAATTACCGGAACCACCGGAAAATAGCGGTGATTGACGGGAATGTCGGATTTATCGGGGGGTATAATATCGGGGAGGAGTACCTGGGGAAAGGACCGCTTGGCTACTGGCGTGATGCCGCGGTGCGGATCGAGGGTCTGGGAGTTAACAGCCTGCAGCTACGATTCCTCATGGATTGGAATTATGCAGCTGGAGATCACCTGGCCTTCAACCCTGCCTACTTCCCTGAACAGAAAGGCTCCGGAACATGTCCGCTCCAGACCGTCTCAAGCGGCCCGGACGCCCGCTGGAACCAGATCAAGGAAGGATACGTGAAGCTGATACAGACTGCCATGGAAACTATCTATATCCAGACCCCCTACTTCATCCCCGATGAAAGCATCTCGGATGCACTCCGGATCGCGGCACATTCAGGGGTGGATGTACGGATCATGATACCCTGCAAACCCGATCATCCGTTTGTATACTGGTCGACTCTCTCCTTCATCGGCGATCTTCTTGAATCGGGGGTTAAGGCATACACGTATGACAATGGATTCATCCATGCCAAGACAATCGTAGTCGATGGCATTGCAGCGTCGGTAGGAAGTGCCAATTTTGATGTCCGCAGCTTCAGGCTGAACTTCGAGGCAAATGTATTTTTTTATGACCTGAAATACGGAGAAGAGATGAAGAAAGCATTCCTGGACGATCTCCCGAAATGTACAGAGATAACCCTTGAGGAATATAAGAGCCGTTCACGATGGATCAAGGCAAAGGAGTCAGTATCCCGCCTCTTCTCTCCGCTGGGGTGATTCTCATTCCCTCATCACTCTTAAGGAGAGGCTATCTTTTAGAATAAGGGTAGAATTGCATTATGTGGGATTCACGCGGAAATCGCCCTTCAGATCCTACTCCGCCATAACCGTTTTTCAGGCAATAAAAAGTGATGGGATTATGCCTTGCAGTACTCTTTCTGGACGCTCCTGAGTGCAAATCCGGCGATGAGCGAGAGAATCCCATACAAAACGAAATACAGTCCCACGAGATACCCGAAGATGATGATCGAACCGATGAGCGGGTAGATCATGATCAGGATTGCAAAGATGATCGAGAGGATCCCAAGGAGGAAGACCAGCCAGCGATGCGGGTAATTCTTCTCAGACAGGGCGAGAGTCACATTCATAATCCCAATGACGAACAGGACAACAGCGATGATGATGGTCAGGATCGCTCCAAAGATCTGCGGAGCAACAAGAGCCGCGGCTCCAACAATGAAACCAAGAATCGCCGCAAACAGCAATAATGTCGGGCGACCAGATCCCCCCGGACTCATAAGGGCTGCTACGAGGGCAAGAAGCGCAAGTACGATGATCAACACGCCAAAGAGCATAACCAGCACTGCAGCGGTAACTCCGGGATAGAAGAAGATCAAAATACCAAAAATCAGGGAGAGTAACCCGAGCACGATGAAGGTACCCCACTTCACGGTGCAGATCCGTTCTTCATACACAACAATATCAGTCATTCGAAGACCTCAGTAGTTCCTGAAAATTCTTTCTATATATATGTTATCCGGAACAAGTCATATGAGTGAGTCTTTTTTCCGATTTGGGAAAAGAATCCCGGTGAATTAGTATGTGTCAGGATATTTTGACAGGAAGCATGGATTGCCCTCCTAATCCTATGATAAAGTAGGTAAACACAGTAGTAAGAGAAAAAGTGAGATTAGAGGTTCATTTCCCGAACAGCTTCTTGAAAAAGCCCGAGATGCCGGTTGCTTCCTTCTGTGCACCCATCAGCTCCTTGGCCATGTTCGCTGCTTCGGGTGAAGCCTGCATGGCGAGCTTTGACTGCTCCCCGAGCATGCTGGTGAGAGCCTGCGGCTCCACCTTCTTTCCGGCAAACATCTTGCCGATGTAGCCGATGACCATCGGGGCTGCAATTGCCAGTACCTTGCCGACAATTTCGGGGGGAAGCCCGGTCTTCTTGGCTATGGCATTCTGGATCGTTCCCATCTGGCTCCCGAGCAGGCTGCTGACCATGCTTGATCCACCAGCCGCTGCGGAACCGCCGAGGAAACCTCCCAGGTTGTCCATAGGATTCTGCCCGCCCATCTGGCCAAGCATACCGGTGATCATCTCCGCACCACCCTGCTTCGATGCAGTGTTTGACATGGAACCGAGGATCATGGGGAGAGCCATACCGAGGGCCGATGAAACTCCCTTCTCATCGCCGCCAACCGCTTTGCTGATCTGGGAGAGGTTGTCGCCCGTCGCCACCTGTTTCATTAAGTCTGCAACAATGTCCATAATGGATATGCATTGGAATGGATGGGTTTAAATGTATGTATTGAATTCCTGGTTCATGGAAACACAACCAGTTGATTGAGGGATGACCGCGGTCAAAAAGTATTTCTTTCATCTCGTTGCTCTTAACAAGTAACCACGTCTTCGTTGAAGGAAGACCGGGAGTTGAAAGAATGGGTCTTTTGAACCGTATGGGTACCGTAATCAAGGCAAAGATGAACAAGTTGATCGGACGGATGGAAGATCCCCGGGAGACACTTGATTACTCCTATGAAAAGCAGCTTGATCTCCTGCAGAATGTAAAACGGGGAGTTGCGGAAGTTGCCACTTCCAAGAAGCGGCTGCAATTGCAGAAAGCAAAACTGGAGCAGAACAGCGAGAAACTCGAAGCCCAGGCACGCGAGGCGATTGCTGCAAACCGGGAGGACCTTGCACGCCTCGCACTCGAACGGAAACAAGCTCTCACCTCCCAGATAACGGGTCTAGAAAAGGAGATTGCCTCGCTTGAGACCGAGCAGGAGAAGCTTGTAGAGGCTGAGAAACGGCTTTCTACGAAGATCGAGGTATTCCGGTCCAAGAAAGAGACCATCAAAGCACAGTATTCCGCGGCAGAGGCGCAGGTCAAGATCAGTGAATCGGTCTCCGGCATCAGTGAAGAGATGGCCGATGTGGGGATGTCGATCGAACGCGCAGAGAGCAAGACGGAAGAGATGAAGGCACGCTCGGCTGCCCTTGATGAGCTGCTTGAAACGGGCATGCTCGTGGATTTCACTGCAGGTGAGGATGACATCGAGCGGGAGCTTGCAAAGATCGGGAAGCAGGGCAGCATTGAAACAGAATTTGCCAGGCTCAAATCGGAGGTGAGCAAAAAATGATCATTCGAATCATAGGCCAGGGACAGTACAACGTCAAGAGCAGTCTCTTCGATGACCTGAACAAGATTGACAACAAAATCGTCGAATATGTCCAGAAAGGAAATGAAAAGGCGTACAAAAAGAGCCTTGCCGAGCTGATCGGGAGGATTGTCAAGGAAGGGGAAGTGCTCGACCACAAGGAGATCATCGAGTCTGATGTCATCGTTCCCCCTTCTGACATGACGCTGGAAGAGGCACGCCAGGTCTTCAAAGGCACTGGGATTTTCGAAGGATAACTATACATTGTTGATTCAATAGCGAACGATAAAACAGAACAAGTTACAGCGGAATACCCCAGAGGGGGTACCATTTCGCTATCTCTTTCTCTATTGGTAGGTCCTTTTCCAGCAATGCCCGGATCCTGAATTCCATGGCACTGTCCCGGGTCTTCGTGTCAAGGGGAATAAACGGATAGAATCGTCCCAGCTTGAAATGGTATACCCAATAGACGGGTTTTCCTTTCTCAAACCTGAAGATTGCACAGAGAAGGTAATCGCCAAGTCCCTTCTCCATAAAGGTCTGGCTGACAAGATGAACCCCCCCGATGAGATCCTCAAAATCCGTATCTTCCAGGATCACCCAGGTGAAGCGGTATTCATCGGTGATGATCCGGAATGAACTGCCGGTCTCCCTGGAACTGATCTCGAGCAACTCCTCGATCTCCACTCTGGCATCATCATATTCTGAGGATTCGATGGGTTTAAAACAGATACCGGCACGGGGCGAAGGCCTGAGGTCAAACTCGCTCTGCATAGTTACGCTGGCAGCCGATATCGCGAACAACTTGTCGAGATTTGCCTTGGGGAGGGAGGTGTTTCCGAGCAACGAGTTCAGCGCTTCCCTAATCCCCACGGCCGGCCAGCTCCTTTTCAATCCGGTCAAGCGCGGCGATCCGCTGTTCAACGGAAGGATGTGTAGCGAATAGCGCCATGATCGATGATCCTGAAACCGCGGGAATGATGAAGAAAGCATTCATCCCTTCCACTTTTCTCAGGTCTTCTTTCGGAACCCGGTCAATCATGCCACCGATCTTCATCAGGGCTGATGCGAGCTGGGAAGGCCGGCCGGTCAGGATTGCCGAGCCGCGGTCGGCAGAAAACTCGCGATACCGCGAGAGAGCCTTAATCAGCAGGAAACTGATGACCCAGACGGCCGCTGCAAACACCGGGATAATGAACCAGAGATTCTGCTTCCCACCTCTTCCCGATGAGATCCTGCTTGTTGAGATGGAATTCCTGAAGATGAAGAATGCAGTAGTAGATATCAGGCTTGCGAGGGTCATTACCATGACATCCCGGTTCTTTACATGGCTGAGTTCGTGGGCAAGCACCGCTTCGATCTCCTCCTGGTTGAGGGTGGAGCGAAGCCCGGTGGTAACGGCAACGACAGAATTTTTAGTATTTCTTCCCGTTGCAAACGCATTAGGGATGGGGCTGTTCACGATTGCAAGCTTCGGTCGGGGAATCCCGGCAATCGAGCAGAGCCGGGTAAGGGTCTCGTAGAGGTGTGGTTCTTCCTGCTCGGAGACCACCCGGGCGCCCATTGAGAGGAGGACCATGCGGTCCGAGAAAAAATACTGGAGCAGGATTGCGCCCATCACAATGACGAGAAGCAGGAACGAATCAATCCCGATATATGCGAGCACTGCGATGAAGATGAAGTATACCAGGGCGAGGAGGAACATGGTCCCAATCATCCGCACCTGCAATCCCCTGTCTTTTTGCCACCGTACCATACCTGTAGATCTCCCGGATTTTCATATTCCTGCAGAAATACCCCAGTTCGGAGAATGAAAGGGGTAACGGCTGAGAATTTCTGCAGTTCTAGGCATGTATCACATAGACCATGTGACGATAAAAAGATTCTCACTCCTGAACATGGCGATAATCCCAGAAAAAATCTCACAAATTCTCGAGAAAGGAGTATCGAAATCTATCTGAAGCTGCTTCTCAAAGGATGTTGTTTCTTAACAATGAGAGAGTGTTTTGAATTGTACTGAGATCCGCCAGGATGTTCATTTGAGACACAATGAGGTCATTGTCTGAAAAGCATCCCAACGTACTCTCCTATCCAGCTCAAACCTCAGTCATGAGTATTGCCGTGAAAGAGGGATTGCAGAAGGGAGAAGACACGGTAATAATCCCTCTGTTTCATGATGAGGAAAGACTATACACGGTCTGACTGACAGATGAGACAATAGGGGGAGAACACCGTTGCATGAAGACTATCGATGAGATACATGAGAAGATATCCAGGGGAGAAGCTGTCGTACTCACCGCTGCAGAACTGAAGCAACGCATCGCTGAAGGAGAGGCGGTCACCGTTGCCGATGTGGATGTGGTCACCACCGGTACTTTTGGCATCATGTCAGGCACATTCGCGATTCTGCACATCTCGATAGCAAACCCGGGAACCTTTCACCATGCAGAAAAGGCCTGGCTCAACGGGGTTCCTGCGATTCCAGGGCCCTGTCCGAATGAGCGGATGGGCTCGGTCGACCTGGTGGTCTTCGGGACATCCCGGGCAGGTAAGTCCTATGGCGGGGGCCATCTCTTCCGGGACCTGGTGGAGGGAAAGGAGATAGATGTCACTGTTGAGACGGCCGGACGCTACATCTCCCGGACGGTAACACGTGCCGATATCGATCTTGCCCGCCTGGTAACCACCCGGAGTGGATTCATGAATTACCAGGCCTTGATCAACAGGAATCCCGGAACCGTGCATACTATCTTCTCTGTGCGGGGGCTTGCAGGACCATACAGGGAGGTCTCCGTAAGTGGGTGCGGGGATATCAATCCGCTCCAGAACGATCCGGAAGGGAATGTGATCGGGATTGGCAGCAGGATCCTCCTGAATGGAGGTCCCGGGTATATCATGGGACCGGGGACCAGGAGTACCCGGGAGCATCCGAATATTGCGGCTTTTGCTGACATGTGGCAGATGGTCCCTGATATGATGGGAGGATTTGTTACTGCCGATGGTCCCGAATGTATTACCTCAGTTGCCATCCCGATACCAGTGTTTGATGACGCTATCCTCAGGAGTCTCCTGGTCACCAATACCATGATCCCCCTCCCCATATCCGATATTCTGGACCGGACCCCCTTCGCCGCGTCGCACTACGGTGAAGTATGGGACACTACCGACACGATAATTACCTATGCTCCGGAATCCTGCCTGCAGTGCGAACCCTGCCAGGCTGCTGCCATCTGCCCTGTCAATGCGATTATTCCTGGGGAAAGAATTGATCCCCTTCGCTGTGTCCATTGTGGCACATGCATCCAGGAATGCATCGGAGGTGCTTTTTCCGGCAAGATGGGGGATGTCACGGTAAACAGCAGATCTATCCCTATCACCCTCAGACAATCGTCCCGGGAGAATGCCCTGAAGATCTGCAATCATCTCAAGTCCCTCATCCTCGAAGGGAAATTCCGGATCACGGGAAAATGCGGGGATCTCTGGTGAGTCGAATCACCATGACGATCCAGGTTCACTGGCAGTTCATCACCCAATAGTTCCAAAAAAAGGAGAGAATGGAGTTCAGGATTAATGGGTGACGAGTTTTGGTGTATTGAACAGAAATGTCCACGATGGCCACAAAAAAAAATCTCAACCATTGTATTATTATAATGAAAGAGTGATAATGGTTTAAAACGGAGAATTCGTATGTGGTATTATTATCTACTTGTTTTAATTATTGGTATAGCCTTCGGGTATATGCGGAGCGGAAAAGAAGATAAGTGGGGGCTCCTCAAGTGGGGTGTGATCATCGGCATCATCCTCGGGATTATCTTTGGGCTTATCTCATTATTCACCGGAGGAATCCTCGCAGGTTTAGGTGAAGCATGGGGTGTATTCATATCAATAGTCCTCTACGTCATTGTCTTCATCATTGGTGTCTTTATCGGTGATATGCTCGAGGGAATGAAGAAAAAGTAGGGGGACGGGAGCCCTGAAAAACGGGTCTCTGTCAGGGTCGCATCTCTTTTTTTACTATTAATACCACTCCTTTCAGAATTCTGTGGTCAAACCCGGTCTAGTCTATCCTGTACAATCTCCTTTACCCATGAGAACGTGAATCATTTTTTGCCGGAACGAGAGCGAAAACCTCATGTATATGGTATACGCATCGTTGAAGTGGAGGAAGAAGAATGCCAACAGGAAACGAATCACTGGTAGTGAAAGTTATTGAACTGATCGGCACATCGCCGAAGAGCTGGGAAGATGCTGCAGCAAATGCGATCAAGGCAGCGGGAAAAACCGTGCGAAATATCACGGGAATGGAGTTGAAACGCTGTTCTGCCAGGGTTGAAAACAGCAAAATTATCGAGTACAAGGCTGTCGTGAAGGTAGCCTTTGAAGTGGAACGGTAGATCCAGGAACTTCCCCCTTTCTTTGGGTTCCGGCATTCCACCCCGGTCTTTTTCATGCAGATTGACGGGAGAGCCCCGGGGTCTTATCGAACACGTGAAGAATAAAAACGGGGATTTACCTCAAATATTCTTTTTTTCACAATATTCATCCCTGTCAGGCCATCGTATAGTTTTTAATGGATCAACCAATCCCTCAATCCCTGCTACAGAGATGCATCGTCTGCACCAAAGCATCGTCCTGCCATTCTTTTCTTTTACCATATTCAGGAGGAGAACACGTCCGCACCGTTCACACCGGTCGGTAACAACGTTTCGTGCAATCGTGATCCTCCCCTCATTCCCGGCAGGTTCCATCTCACTCTTCTCATTACCCGTATTACTACATATCTGCTCTTTTTGTTCAACCAAAGTCCGTAGTTGAGGAGAAAGAAGTGCCCATATAAGTTTATTTGAGATTTGGTGCAGATATAGTGCCTGGAAATGCGGAATTTGGGGAAATCTTTATTGTAGCTTGTTGTATACCATTCTAACCATAAAAAAGGTGAAAAAAATATGGATATCGTTACCGCATTTGTCGGACTGATCCAGTTGATTATTGCTATACTTCTGGCAGTAGTCGCTCTTTATATCGGTTACTCAACCTTTTCGAAGATCACAAAAGGAATTGATGAGATCCAGGAATTGAAGAAAGGAAACGTGGCTGTCGGGATCATCATTGCAGCAATCTTCTTTGCCATCGCCATTGTGATCCAGTCCGGTGTTGCCGGGATCTCTATCGGGATCACCAACGCCCTCTCCGGCGACTGGTGGTCGCTTGTTGCAGCCATTATCCAGCTGATCCTAGGGATTATCCTTGCCATCGCAACGATATACCTTGCCCTGAATATCCTTGACCGTCTGACCAAGGGAATCGATGAATTTGAGGAGCTGAAGAAGGGCAATGTCGCTGTCGCACTGATGATGGCCGGTGTGATTGTTGCCACCGCAGTGATCATCCAATCCGGGGTCATAGGGATTACCTCGGCCCTCATCTGATTTTTTTATACTGCCATTCATAGCAACACTCAAGTACCATTGAGTGAAGAGAATCCCTCCATGAACAGAACACATGCCATGTTCATGGTTTGCCTCATCGGAATTACCGTCCTGTCAGCCGGATGCACCGACCAGCCAGGAGATGGAGTGACACCCATTCCGACCACGATCCTATCAACCTCTCCCGCCCCCACTGGCACAACCATGCAAATCCCGCCCACAATGGTGACCACAGGGATCCCCTCAACCGTTCAGATGCCCGGTACTGCTCCCTCGGGTGAGACGGTAACCACCACGACTGATCAGGGGGGTCCGGAAGAGAGGGTGAATATCATGGCAAAGAACTTCGCATTCGACCGTTCAACCATAACGGTCCCCGCCGGATCCCGGGTCATCGTGGAGTTCCAAAACGAGGACCGGGTTGGTCACAATGTGGCATTTTACACCTCTCCTTCGCTCTCCACTCCCATCTACAGGGGAGAGATCATCAGCGGCCCCCGCACGATAACCTACACGTTCACTGCACCTGCAACTCCAGGCACCTACTACTTCCACTGCGACCCGCACCCCGACATGGACGGCCAGTTCATTGTAACCTGAACCGGAACCTTCACTTTTTCTCCTGCCGGAAAACCCCCCGAAATGTAAAAGTCTGTTCAATATATTCTTCCTCTCGGGATCGTTCTAGGAGGGTGCCGCTCTTCCCTTCAGCCGCTTCAGGATGAATGCCCCTATTGCCACGATTGCAAGGCCGTTGAACAAGACAAAAACCACCTGGTTTTTCATATCAGTTCCGATAAGCGTGCCATGAATGATCCCAAGGATGAGTACCACCCAGATCAGGGCATGGAACACTCTCCAATACTTCGGGATATATCGACGAAGAACTACTGCTGCAACGGATACGTAGAGAAGGATGAGGGAAAGCCTGCCAAAGTTGGCAAGGGTTGCCATACCCGATCCGAAACGGGGGATGAATACCGATGCATTGAGGAGGCGGATAGCGAGAAGAGCAGGGTGAAGTGTGATCGCAAGGAGCCCTCCAAGTGCAAAAATGTGATGAAATCGTGTGAATGATGTCCCGAAGGTATGGGAGATCTCTCTGGACCATGGTGTCATGATGGCGGCAACAGCGAGCAGCACGAAACCCGCGAGCCCTGCAAACCGGATCCCGCTTGTGAGGGGAGACGGCGAATGATTTTTCGCAACCACCACAACGCATATGATAATGAGGAGTCCGATACAGCAAAGAGCAAGATACCCCCACCGTGTAACGGTCATACAGCGTCCGGATTCACCGGTAGAGATATAGCAGTTTCCTTTCCTCTCAAAATTTGTATCGATCGCCTGCAATCAGGAAACAGAATTCCCTACTCCTGATCAGTTTCACGGTTGTCTGACTGTTTTATGCGGGAGTTACGAGGGGAGCTTCCGAAAATCGTTCAAACCTTCCGGCAACAACCCAATAATCGTCCGCGTCACCATAGGGTTTGCTGCGTCCGGTGGCAATCCAATCTCCTTCACGACGATTTGGGTGAGGTGTAATGGTTCAATTCCGGGATAAGCCTCACTCATATCCCTGACCGCTTTTGATACCCGTTCTACCCAGGAATACCCTTCCTGCATCACCCGGTAGGCTTCTTTACCCTGATGCGGCTCATTCCATGATGAGAAGAGATACGTGACCTGATCGATATTCATCAGGCGCTTTATTGACAAAAGGGTCGCTTTCGAATCGTCATAGATCGGAGCAGTATACGGAACGGGAATGGTATCCCCGGAAAACAGCACCATTTCCGGATGTAACAGGAGTGAAATCGATCCTGCTGAATGGCCGGGGGTGTGGAGAACTTCGAGAGCCCGCCCCTCACCTAGTCCGATCAATTCCCCATCCTGGATGAGCCTGGTGACCGTAACCGGACCACCGACAAGTCCTGAAAAACCGGGAACCGGCCGCTCCCGTTCCTGGCATTGCGTATCTTCGATCCATCGTTGTTCGAACGGATGAGCAGCGACCATGCATCCTGTCGCCTCCTGGATTGCTCTCGCTCCCCCGATATGATCCGGATGGGAATGTGTCAGGATCAACAATGTGATCGCTTCCGGTTTTCTGCCAATATCCCGGATCTTCCTGAATATTCTCTCCTCTGACCCAGAGACCCCGGCGTCAATTAGAACCAGTGACTTTCCTGTAGCGATCAGAAACGAAAAGACGAAGCGCTGGACAGGACCTAACGGAGTAAGTATGGAAAACGGTATTTTGATGGGATAGACCCTGGAAAGGAGAGCGGTCATTGCACCTCGTCTTGTTTATTCTTCCTGGATGGTATAGTATACATGAAGATTCCATTTTTTTATATAAAAATGCCTCCGGCATTCTCCTTCTGTATGCCTGTTTCAGCGAGTGAATCAGGTGTGTTTTTTATTAAAACCTACCACCAGCATTGCAGAAACCAAAAGGGTATCCTGACCATTCCGATTGATTGATGGCGAACACTTCATTGTTTCATGCATTCCGGATTCGCAAAGGAATGGCCGTCAAAGATCTATTCAGTCTCT
>JAJRBU010000046.1 GCA_028679315.1 Methanoregulaceae archaeon | reverse complement strand
GTTCAGATCCCGCCCGGTTTCTGCTGGGGGAGGAGAGGATCTCACGCAGGGAACCAGATGACACCCCGAATCCCGAAGTCCTGATCTTCCAGGGCAGCCCGAGACCGGCAGGAAACTGTAGTGTCATAGCTGCGTGGGCACAGTCTGCCGCAGAAAGCTCCGGCAGATCGGTAAAGGTCGTCTACCTCGATGATCTTACAATACAGGCCTGCATAGGATGCTACCAGTGCTATAATACCGGGGCCTGCATCTTTGAAGATGACATGACCGATATAATCAGATCAATCTCCAAAGCCCGTTTTATTGTCGTCTGCACCCCGGTCTTCACCAACACCGTCCCCGGCAGTCTAAAGATTGTGATCGATCGATGCCAGGCGTATCATGCCATGCAGGTGCTTCACGGCAAGGTAACAGGAAAAAAAGGGCTCCTTTTCTCTGTGGCTGGGCGGAAGGGGGAGGAGAATTTCTCCTGCATCACCCGAGTTGTCGATGCATTTATGAAAAATATCCATATAAAACCAGAAGGGAGTATCCTCTTAGATGACCTTGACCGTATAGGGGATATCCGGAATATACCTGATGCAGAGCAGAAAGTCCGGGATATAATGGAAAAAATTCTGATGTAAGAGAACAAAATGAGATCGCTTTTTATTATCGCTGGTTTGCCCATTATTTTCCGGATAAAGGAATACCGGGGTTATCAGGGTTTGACCCCTCCCGTTGCCTTAAAGCGAATATCATAATTCTGAAAGTCACAGAAACACCTCATTATGAAACATGATGCTGTGCGGAAACTCAGCCATGATATCACCACCTGTACCCGGTGCAGGCTTTCTCTGACGCGCATCAATGCCGTTCCCGGTGAGGGGCCGGTGCCGTCCAGACTGTTTTTTATCGGTGAGGCCCCTGGAAAAAAAGAGGATCTCACAGGAAGACCATTTGTCGGCCGTGCAGGATCGGTTCTCGAAGCCCTCCTGGCCTCCGTTGGCCTTGAACGGAACAAGGTATATATCACGAGTATCATCAAATGCAGGCCACCCGAAAACAGGCTCCCCAGAAGAGATGAAATAGCAGCTTGTTCAGGGTATCTCGACCAGCAGATCGAAATTCTTTATCCTGAAATAATCATCCCCATGGGTCGGCTTGCATCCGAACTGATATTTTCACACTTCGGGCTATCACACGGTCCGATTGGCCGTATTCACGGGAAAGCGTTTCATGCAAAAACCCTACATCGGGATCTCTTGATAGTCCCTGTCTATCACCCCGCAGCAGTGACCCACAATCCCCCGATTAAAAGTGCCCTCTTTGAAGATTTTCAGATTCTCGGGACAATCATTGAAGAATATGGTAGATCCTTCAGGCATGAATAAGAAGAAAATAGGAAGTGCTCTTCGGTAATCACAGGATTTGTTCCGCTTCATTATCGTCGATACAGATATTTCAGGAGCTTAGCATTCTGCTAACTTCGGAGGTCCGGATCATGCCCACCCCAATTGCTGCCATATCCAGACAATTAAAACGGTGAATGTCCTGATTCTTTGCGGCAACGGCATCTTCAACAAGATATACAGAGTAATTGAGGGCACATGCGTCAAAAACTGTCGTGCGGATGCAATTGGGTGTCTGGATCCCTGTCACAAAGAGGGGGTCACACCCCATCGTCCGGAGAATCAGGTCGAGTTCGGTAAACAGGAAGGCGCTCATCCGGGTTTTTCTGATGATATATTCGCCTTTGCGAGGTCCCAACTCGGGGATAATCTCTGCTCCCTTTGTCCCTTCGACTGCAAAGGGCAGTTTTCTGAAAAGATCGTGTCTGAAAATCTCTACATCCGATCCATCCCCTCGATGAACACGGACGACGTGGAAAATGGGGAGTTGTTTTTTCCGGAACATGTCAAGGACTTCCCGGATATTCGAGGTTATCAAGTCCGCCCCCTCCACCCTTAAGGGGGCACCTTCGCAAACAAAATCATTCTGCATATCGATTATGAGGAGTGCAGGTTTTTTCATCGATCATCAATTCCAATTCCTGATCTTTGGTGAGCGAAGAGAAAAGCTCTACCAGAACCAGTTAATTCAGGGATTGAACTATCTCCTCTTTCGAATGAAATCACTTCGTGATTTTCAATTGTTATGATCGACCGCACATCGGTCATCTGCGGTTAACATGAAAATGCCTCTGGCATTTTCATTGGGTATGCTTGTGTGCCACGGGTGAATCATGTGGTTTTTTAGATCTTACAAGGTATCATGGAGATACAATTGTCATTCACAGATGTGTCTCCAAATATACCGGTTATCTCGCTTTTTAAGCGATTTACACCGTCCAAAATATGTCTCCCCCCACACCCACGGTTGATAATTCCGGCACATATCCGGTTTGACCGGATGGATACTACAGATGTATTTTTCCCTTCGGACCCTTCGCAAGAACGGGCAGACAGAAAGATACCCTCCTGTCTCGGGATCCCTCATCTCCATGAGGATAATGTCTCCGAGATCTTCTTTTAGCAAGACCGCACAATTAACCCAGACCCCATCTTCCTTTGCAGCAGAAAAATACCTGAGAATATCCGTTCTGCCCTGTTCAATCCAGCAATAGAGATTCATTACCGTAGGGGTGATCGAATTTCCAAAAATCCTGCAGCAGAGCCCACACTGGTCGCAATCGTCGCTCTGGCTCTCCGGTTCATTCCAGGTATCAGGCATTTATTGTCATCCTTTTTTTCTGAGTAGTGCGTCTTTACGAGAAGCATTGACCCCTGATTCAGTATGATGTTCTCCGCTTGGGGGGGACCTGGCAATTATTTTGGCTTGTAATCTCCCCACTTTTCGAGTGCTCTGGCAAGTTCCCTTGATCGTTCTGCTTTCTCAGGGAGTGAAAGACCTTCCTTCCATGCCTCGATTGCTTGCATAGTTGCCTCTGCCCCCGCTCTCGTACCGTCCGGATGTCCATGGATCCCGCCACTCACGAGAAGGACGAGTTCTTCCCCATAGATATCAAGTACATCAGGGACGAGCCCCGGATGGAGACCTCCTGAAGAGACTGGGAATGCGCTCTTTATGCTCCCCCAATCCTGTTCAAGGAGGATGTGGCCCGAGGAATTTGTCAGGGAATTTCGAAGGACATCTGCCAGAAGTTTCACTTCCTTCTTTGATCCAATCAGTTTTCCGACAGCAGTACCAGTATGGATCTGACTCACACCGATAAGGCGCATCAGCTTTGCGAGAAACTGCATTGAGATCCCATGTTTCGGATCCCTATCGAATGCTGCGTGCATGGCACGATGGGCATGAATTGCAAGCCCGAGGTCCGAACAGTAGTCCCTGAGTGTCGAGACTGCAGAAGTCCCTGCAACCACGACATCAATCATTGCATAATTCCAACCATACTCGGCAAGAAGTGTTGCCCGTTTTTCCATGGTGACTGTATCCGCCGTGATATTGATGAATGCCGATTTTCTCTCCCCGGTACGCTGTTCGGCCTGGTCCCTCTTTTTTGCGAGCGCTGAGACCCGTTCCTCAAAACGGTTGAAGGAGGTCGAGGTCAGGTTCTCATCATCCTTGACAAAATCAAAACCTCCCATCCATGTCTCGAATCCTATCGAAGCGTGTTCCTCTGCCGAGAATCCAACTTTCGGTTTCGGAACTGCCCCTGTAAGAGGGCGCCCATGGACCTTCATCATATCACGGATCCCACCCATGCCAAAATGAGGCCCCTTGAAATACGCCAGATATGCCTGAGGAAGTGTGACATCGATCAGTCTGAGGTGTTTCAGTGCTTTCATACCGAATATATTTCCTGCTATCCCACTCAGCAGTTGGGATGCATTCCCTTCCTCCCACAGTGCAAGGGGGTAGGCGATCTTCACATAATTGCCCTCAATTTCAAATGCTGTTGCCTGCAGCTCTTTCATGCGGGGGGGAAGAGAGTACAGGGTTGTCCATGTCCCCGTTGAGCTCTCCGATGCAATCCGTCCTGCCGCTTCCTCCCTGCTGATCCCTGCTGCAGGCTCGAATCGATAAAGACAGACCAACTCATCCTTCGCCGGGGTATAACCGGTGTCCACAAAATCCATGTACCAGTCTATTGCCATGAGATCTCTGTAGTAAAAAAGTTCTGAAACCTGATAAGGATGCACCGGTTACTGGTCGATTAGTTTTCCTGGAACTGTGGAGACGTCAAGAACGGCAGAGATTCGGCAGACTTTCCCGTCACCCTTTCAATCGAATACAATCCTGTAAAGTCCTTCCATTGCAGCCCGTGCAGCAGATTTATTGTTTTCCCTGGCAGGAATGATGAATTCGGGATTGTTGAGGTGGAAAGGGAGCTTCCTCTTCGCGTCTTCGGCGAGATGATAAACGATCTCCCCGATCTGCACTACACCTGGTGAAACGATGTACGCTTTCATTGCAGGGAACGTATAGGGAAGCCAGGTTGTCCTAAGGTTTCGTTCCTGCCTCTAGGGATATCATTCTTTTGTCCGTCCAGCTCCAATGAAGCGAATTTTTATACTAACCGGGTATCACCTATCACCCTCCCCTCTGGTTTTTTTCAAGAGAAAGAGCCTCCCTCCGTTCTTCTTTGGGGGGAGGAGGGATCCATGGGAGAGAATAAATTATTTTTTCATTTGAATGAGGTGCTTTTGGAGATCCACCCGGTACGCTTTAGGATCTTTCAGAAGATCCAGGGCATTTACCTTCATGTCGATCAGTTCCGAATAATTGAACGATTCGTACTTTGTTTCATTTCCCTCCATATAGTAAACTGCGACCCCGTTTTCCATTTTCCTGGTTGTCATGATGTCTTTCATACAATAGCGATTTCCGGGTCTCAATAAAATACTATCCCCCATATATTGGCACCCTCTTTTCTGCATAAGCATGACCTCAATTGAAGTATTTCAGTTCAATGAATGGAAAGAAGAAAACCGTTAACATCTTTGAAATGGGACAAAGCTCCAGGCAAAAATGAAGAACGCGTTCCATGTGATGCTTATTCCGACCCTTGGCTGTCCAGCACACTGCAGCTACTGCTGGAGCTCTGATGCGGGATCACCAAAAATGAGTATTGACACCGTCAAGGAGATCGTCACCTGGCTGAAAGAATTCCGGAATGATCGGGTCACCTTTACCTTTCATGGAGGTGAACCCCTCCTGGCCGGTGCTGATTTTTACCGTCAGTCTCTTCCGATGCTCTCTCAGGAACTCAGCCATCTGAAGCCTGAATTTGCGATGCAGTCCAACTTATGGCTCCTCACTCCGGAGATTGCGGATATCCTTGCCGAGTATCATGTCCCTTTAGGGACCAGTATCGATGGTCCAGAAGATCTCAACGATCTCCAGAGGGGAGAGGGATATTTTGAAAAGACCATGCGTGGGTATGAGATAGCAAGAGCCCATGGCCTCAGGGTCAGCTTCATCTGCACGTTCACCAACTATTCGGTGAAGTTCCGGGAAGAGATCTTCAATTTCTTTCTTGAAAACCGTTTCAGGTTAAAGCTTCACCCGGCCCTCCCTTCATTACGGAATGATAATCCGGAACAATGGGCACTCGATCCGAAAGACTACGGTGAATTACTGGTCTTCCTCCTGGACAAATACCTGGACCACATGGGTTCAATCGAGATCATGAACATAAATGATCTCTGCCGTTGCGTCTTCACCCGAAGGGGATCAGTCTGTACGTTTGTGAATTGTACTGGCAACACCTTCGCTGTCGGACCTGACGGGAGTATTTACCCCTGTTACCGTTTTGTCGGGATGCCTGAATGGGTAATGGGTCATGTCCGTGATAGGCCAACGAGAGAGGAATTGTCAGGTTCTGATGCATGGCAGAGAATGCATCACTTCGAGGAGTACGTGGATAAAGCCTGTAGCGGGTGCAAACACCTCCCCTACTGTCGAGGCGGATGCCCTTACAATGCTATTGTCCCCACCGGAGGGGAGATTGCCGGTGTCGATCCCCATTGCCGAGCCTATACACGGATTTTCAACGAGATTGGAACACGACTCAATGAAGAGATGATGGGAGCCTCATTTCTCGACGGCCCCAAGCCATTCAAAGGCCAGCGGGGTTCCGGAAAGAGGCCAGGTGTGATGGTTCTTATTCATAAAGTCCTCTCACAGTAAATCAGGATCGTCACAAACCTATCACACACACGAATATCCCTGATGTTCCAACGTAATCAACATGCATTGATTACTTTCCTCTTTTCCCCAAGTGTTCCAGGATGGAGAGGAAAATTACTCCTAATCCTGATGGTGGGATCGGGATCGACGCAAATAAACAATGAAGGTCCTTTAAAACGAAGATATATTGAGTTATAACCACGAGAGCCCCGGATTGGCGCGGCGATGAGCCTTTTTGGATGAAGAGTGACATGGAGGGCTATCTTATCCGCCGGGGAGGTAGGGCGTGGGATCAATATCCGGTCGCGTAATAGTATCCGCCCTGCCTGAAAACATGTACAGGAACTCTGAACAGCTCCGTGAGATCGTCATCGGTCAGAAGATCGGTTTTCTGCCCATCCTTCCAGAACCTGCCATCCTTCATCAGAATCACCCGTTTGATCTCCGGAATGATATCATGGAGGTTATGGGTGACGAGGATAATTCCAGTGCCGGATTTTGCAATCTTTCTCAGCATCAAACGGAATGTATGCAGTGAATGGAGATCGAGGCTGTTCGTGGGCTCATCAAGGATGAGGGTCTTTGGGTCATGAACGAGCGCCCTGCCGATCAGAAACCTCCGCGCTTCACCGGACGAAAGCGAGGTCATCGGCCGCTGCTGCAGGTGATCTATTTCAAGGAATTGAAGTATTGCATCGGTCTTCTCCTCCATCATGGTAGTTACTTCATTGTGGAAGAGCCCAACGCTTGAAAAGAATCCTGATAATATCACCTCACGGCCTGATATTTCCCGTGTAAAATTGAACAGCAGTTCATTTGACACTATTCCAAAAAGTGCCCTGAGATCCCAGACATTCCATACCTCCCGCCCCCGCATCCTGAATACTACATCGTTATCATCCTGGACTGCCGGGTAGTACTCTCTGTTGATTGTTCTGACAAATGAGGATTTTCCAGCACCATTCGGCCCCAGAATGGCAATATGCTCGCCATCATGAATGGTGACCGAGATATTGTCAAGAACTTTTTTCTTCCCTGCGATTATGGTGACATTCCGGAATTCCAGGAGGGGGGAGTGGTTGTCATGAGAAAGCGTGTTCATGAGGTGTTCGTTTCCATGGTTTTTTTTTGAAATATACATATCACGTCTGAACCGATTAAAGCTGTGAAGCTTTCACACGTTCTGGTTCTTGTCGATACTGCGATGTAATGACAGAATCAGATGGTTGACTTCACATTTCCAAAAATCCGCAGAGATGTGCAACCCCATCCAGGAATGAAAATAAAAACGGATTATTTGGGTTTGTAAACTCCAATTCGCTCATTTTATCGGACGCCTATACAGAGAAAAGGCATGGTACAGATGACATCCGAAATCATGGCCGCTTTCAGATCATGTAGAATCTTTCCCCTGGCAACAGCATCAAGGAACGGTGAACCAAATGTCGCTCCAATGGGCGCCGTATATCCGCGTGAACCTGATACGATATGGATTGGGAACCAGTTCATGAAGGCCACGATCAGAAATGTCATGGAAAATCCAAGGGCGTGTCTCTACATATGGGGTCCCGGTATTCAGGGATGCTACAAGATCAAAGGGGATGTGCAGGTAGTGGACAGGGGAGATGACTACGAGACGATGCGCCAGGAGGTAGCAAAGGTAAAGCCGGGTCTCCTCTGCCGATCACTCCTTGTGATGAAGATAACCGAAATCTATGAGTGCATGCCCGGGGAACATGCAGGGGACAGGCTGGCCTGAAGATATCCGGGTTCTTCTAGGGCTTCATCATATTCTTCAGGAGGAGATCGCTCAAAAGTTTCTGATCCCCCGATACCGTAACAATTACCCCCCTTGATTAACAGAGGATGGGGTATGTAATGAGGGTTGCGAAAAGACCTGAAAAAGAGGGGTTAATTAGAGCCAATATCCGACAATCGGCTAATCGCCAGAATAATTAAGATTAGGGAGGGGACGTCCGATTAAATGTCAGATTCACCCGGCCTCTAGTCACTTCTGAGACTGGCACTGCAACTGAAACCGTTATTGTTTTCCGAATGTTCAAATCCCTAAAAAACATATATGTGACAAATTATCGTTAATTTAAGCTTTAATTTTAAAAATAAGCTCAATTTGAGCTTAAGCCCCAGCCGTGATTTGAACACGGGGCCTGCTGATTACAAGTCAGCCGCTCTGCCAGCTAAGCCACTGGGGCGCCATATACGATTCGCGTTATATGGTAAAAAAAGTGGTGAAGGATGGATACCGACTCTCAGGAGTGATGATTGATGTATGGGGAGTATCAGTTTGGGATAACGAGCCGCGTGCAAGTTATACCATTCCACATTTCGTTAATCAGGGAGCGAATGCTCAATCCCCGTATGGTGAGCCGCAGCCGGATTCATCTCTACCTCCCTTCTCCCAGACAACCCTGCTTTGGTAAGAGACCCTGATGAGCCGATGATACGGAATAGGAGTTGTCCCCTTTAGGGATTCTATCTCGATGTAATAGGGATCAAGGCGGATAATCAGGTCTCCCCCTATGCAACTCAAGTCGCCTGGTGCACCTCTATTCACATAACAGATCTCGACATCGGCGAACCGGTACCTGGGATCATGATATAACCTCAGGAGGGTCTCCCTGCTTTTCCGCATTCTGTTTTTCTTATTGTAGTGTCCCTAAAAAATAATTCACCCCATATACCTCGTATCCCCTCCCCTATACATGGATTAATCCCAAAAGAACACGGATAATTATTGATGGCGCAGCTCACCGTCGATATTGGTGGAAAACCAGGGATCAATTGCCGTGGATTCTGCGAATACTGCTATTTTAAGCATGTTAAGGAGAACCCCCCTTTTGGATGCCGCCACTGTCCCCCTTTTCGGGTAGGATGTGATTATTGCAGCCGGAGTGTGCGCGAATACTACCAGGGATGGAAAAGTCTGAGGCAGGTAGGGGAAGAGACTCTTGCCACGCTTCAGATGATGACTGGAGAAATTGACAGGGTGACTATTAGTGGGGGTGGTGACCCAAGCTGTTACCCGGAATTTACCGATCTGATTGAGCTCCTCTCAGGAATGGAGGTCCCGCTCCACATAGGATATACCAGCGGGAAAGGATTTGATGATGTTGAGATCGCGGATTTTCTCATTGACCATGGGCTCACCGAGGTCTCGTTCACCGTCTTCTCTGCGGATCCTGTAAAACGAAAGCGGTTCATGCATGATCCAACTCCTGACGTCTCCCTGAAAATACTTGAACGCCTTTGTGGAGCGATCGATGTATACGGGGCTGCGGTTGTCCTTCCGGGAATAAACGATGGAAAAGCACTTGAGGAGACCTGCCGGTGGCTCGATGACCGAGGGGCACAAGGACTGATCCTCATGCGTTTTGCGAACAGGACCGACCAAGGTCTGATACTCGGCAATTCTCCTGTTATGAAGGGGCAGCAGGTCCAGTCTCCGCAGGAATTCCAGGAGATGGTGACCGATCTTGCCCAAAAATTCAGGATGAAAATTTCAGGAACTCCGCTCTGGGACCCGGCAATCGGATCGCCATTTGCCATAAGAAACGAACCTGGCCTTCTTGACAAACTCCCTCTTCTCCAGCGGAGTGCCACTGTCATCACCGGTAGTATTGCCGCACCATCTATCCAGGCAATCCTCGATGCACGGGGTGGAGGGGTGAACGTAATTGCCACAAGAAAGGAAATTGCCTGTCTCATCACCCCCGATGACCTTAAAGCGCTTGACCTTGGAGAGATGGATGACCTTATTGTAATCCCGGGACGGGCTTTTGTCCATGACAGGGAAGCCGAACGGATTTTTACCTCTGATGGAAAAGAACGTACGGTGCTTCGCGGGCCTGAAATGCTCACTGCAGATGCAGAAACCAGCATGGGTATGACAAGAGACGGGGTCCTCTTAATGGAGCTTGAGAGCTTTGCAGGGTTGATTGCAATGATTAACCGGTACGGGTAGGTTCGCTTCTGGTTTGTTCGATATGCTTATTATCTGCCCGCATGAATGATAAGCAGGCACACGTAATGTGCTGGCATATGTAAGTCCGACGTGTTGTAACTGCACGGCCTCGCTTTTTGAGAGGCTTTGGGATTACAGAAGAGTCAGCAGAGGCTGCTCTTTTTCCGGATTTACATGGTGCCATCTGGAGGTGAACCATGGCACGTATACACGCACGCCGGAGAGGTGATTCAGGATCGGTCCGCCCGCATCGCAGCGAGGCTCCCTCCTGGTCAAATACCGACGTGAAAGCAATCGAGAAAGTGATTGTCGACTTGAAAAAAGAAGGTTACTCGAGCAGTAGAATCGGACTTGTTCTCCGTGACCAGTATGGCGTACCGAATGTCAAACTGGTGATGGGAAAACGGATCGAGCAGATTATCAGAGATAACGGGATGCAGTCAGAGATACCTGAGGATCTCCGAAACCTTATGATGAAGGCACTCGGCCTTCGGAAACATCTCAGGGAGAATAAAAACGACCTGCACAATAAGCGGCAGCTGCAACTGACCGAATCAAAAGTGCGCAGACTGGTGAAGTACTACGTATCCAGCGGACGACTTCCCAGAGACTGGAGTTATAAGCCGGAAACCGCGGAGATACTGCTCTCGCGCTGATCCCTATGTCCCTCGAAGAAGCCGTATCCAGGGTTGCTCAGAATCTCGAGCGGCAGGACTTTGTCGAGGTCTACGCCCACCATGATGCGGACGGGATCGCCGCAGGATCCATCCTGTGTTCTGCCCTATTCAGAAGAGGGATCCGGTTCCGGCTCCGGATTCAGCATCATATCAGCCCAGCGTCTATCTCTTCCGAAAATCCGACAGTGCTCTGTGACCTTGGATCGGGACTCGAGGACCTTCCTGAAGGGGTAATGGTGATGGATCACCATAATCCTCGCTTCGAAGGCGATCTCCATGTGAACCCGAGACTTCATGGGATAGACGCTGACCGGGAACTATCCTCATCAGGGGTTGCATATCTTGTCGCAAGAGAGCTTGGTGACAATCGTGACCTTGCAGGTCTTGTCATGCTGGGAATTATCGGTGATGACCAGGATCTGTCCGGGAAGAACCTGGAGATCTTCAACGAAGCGATGGGAGAATCGGTAATCAGCCTGAATAAGGGCTGCCGGCTGGTGGGTAGAGATCTCCATGAGAAGTTGCTCTGCAGTATCAATCCCTATCTTCCCAGAATCAGCGGGGATGAGATGGCAGTCGCTGACATTATCGAGACTTCTTCAAGGGATGGGATAATTGAGGATGATGCATTGCTCTCACTCATCGTTATGCGGATCAGTCTCTTTGTCCCTTCGAGAACCTTGACTTCACTCTACGGAGAAAGGTACTCGCTTGACCGTGAGGTCATCAGTGATGCCCATTCATTCACCGCTGTTGTGGACGCTTGTGGTAAATGCGGACAGGGCGGACTGGCTGCATCACTCTGTTTCCGTTCTTCTGAGGGAGCAGGTGATGCATGGGATGCGGCACTTGGTCACCGACGCAGCGTTATTCGTTCATTGACTGCGCTTGCCGGAGTGGAGAGCCATGACAGTTTCTATGAAGTAGGGGAACTATCGGTGGCCAGTGACGTTGCCGATGTGCTGGCACGGGACACTATTCAGGAACGCCCTGTCCTGGTTACAGCGCGGGACAAAGATCTCTGTCATATCTCGGCCCGTGCACCAGGTGCAACAGACCTGAATCTTGGAGATCTGTTTCACGAAGCTGCAGTACGGTGCGGGGGATTTGGCGGAGGCCACGCGACCAGGGCCGGGGCAACAATTGCCTGTGCACGGATCGGTGAGTTCCGGGATACGCTTTCAAGGATGGGCGTTGCATGAAGGAGATAGAGGGGGTCATTATCACCCGGCACCATCATGCAGGATGTGTCGCGGGGGCTTTGCGCCCTGACAATCTCTCGGCCATGAGAACAATTGCCTGTGGAGATGAAATCAGGACGACGGTAACTGGCGGGAAAATCCGATCCCTTATCGCATCAATCGATGATTATCTTATGAATTGTGCAATAGCGGAGGATCTATGCAGATACGCTTCCGATTAGAAGCAGAGCTCCGGTTCAGCGCCCCCTTTTCAAAAGAGGCAGAGGACGCCTGCCTCGTGCTGATTGATGAGGCAAACAGACAACTGTTCATGAAAGGAGTTCCGAAGGGGATTGATCACAGTGAGGTAGGTCATATCACGCGCTGGGAATTTTCGGGCAATGTTCTCGCTCTTACTATTGAGAGCGGGGCATATACCCGGGCCCATGATGCACTCTTCCGGTTCAGAAAACAGGTCGCTCCATCACTCGGGAAGCACCGGCTCGGTATCCGCGAGATAGTGGTGAGAGCATATTCGATTGAGATGCACGGACAGTTCCCGGAGAAGTTCAGGATACCGGAACTTCCGTTTATCCGGAAGGCGGTCCTTTCAGATGGTATGCTCTCTGTTGATCTCTCCGTTACCGCTTCAGATCTCGAAAATCGTATCCCTGACCGGCTTGTCAGGCTTTTCGAAGAGAAGATCGAGGCTGCAGGGTATGGTGGAAAAGGAGAGCACTGGGAGCTCATATACGAGAGCGGTGCAAAATCCAGACATTTTGAAGGAGATCCGACTGCAGAGATGATCCAGCGGGGCTGGATCAGGCATGCTCTCTCCCGCGGACAGTGGATCCATGGACCACAGTCAACACAGCTCTTCCGGGCATTTGAACAGATCGTCATTGATGAGATCATCAGGCCTCTCGGATTTACCGAGATGATCTTCCCGAAACTGGTGCCTTGGGAAGTCTGGATGAAATCCGGTCATGCCAAGGGAGTGTATCCCGAGATCTACTATGTATGCACTCCTAAAACACGTGATGCTGCCTACTGGGAGGATATCGGGGATTACTTCAAAGTCACCGGGGAGGTCTGGGTCGATGAGATAAAAAACCGAATTGACGGGCCAATAGGTGGTCTTTGCTACGCGCAGTGTCCATCATTCTGGCCATTCCTGCAGGGTGAGACCCTGGCAAACGATTGCCTCCCCATTCGGATCTTTGACCGGAGCGGAACTTCCCACCGATACGAGAGTGGAGGTATCCATGGAATAGAGCGCGTTGACGAGTTCCATCGGATCGAGATCCTCTGGCTCGGTACTGCAGAGCAGACCGTTGAGACTGCAGACCTGCTTCATGATGCCTACACCCGTGTATTCGAGGATCTTCTTGAACTCGAATGGCGGTGTGCCAAGGTGACCCCGTGGTTTATGGCACAGGAAGGAATGACAGGTGCGGAAAGCAGCTGTGGATGTGGCGGGAGGATAGGGACAACTGATTACGAGGCGCTGCTTCCCTACAGTAACAGCTGGCTCGAATTCCAGAACGTAAGCATCAACGGCGATAAATACCCGAAAGGATTCAATGTAAAAATTCAGAGCGGGGCTGACTGCTGGTCTGGCTGCTCTGGTATCGGCCTTGAACGATGGACTGCAGCATTTCTTGCCCAGAAAGGGCTTGATATCGAGAACTGGCCGGATATTATGGTAAAAATGGTTGGAGAACCTAAAAATCTTTTCAAATTTCTCTGATGTGATAGTATGGCTAAGAAAAAACAGGTTGGACGAAGAGTTGAAGGCTGGAAGGCCAAGAGTTGGTACAAAGTATATACCCCCGAAAGTCTTGGAAAGGCATATATTGGTGATACCATTGCTGGTGATCCCGAGAGTGTGGTTGGCAGGATTATGCAGACCACCCTCGGTGAGATAATAAATGATTACTCAAAGCAGAATGTAAAGATGAAGTTCCGTGTCGCGAATGTGGCCGCAGATTCTGCATATACCGAGTTTGTAGGGCATGAACTGACCCGCGATTATCTCCGTTCCCTTGTAAAGAGGCGGACGACCCGGATCGACAGTCATGTCCCGGTCCTCACAAAGGACGGGAAAGTGGTAGAGCTGACGGTTACCTGTTACACCCTTACGAGGGCAAACCTGAGCCAGACCCATGCAATCAGAGGCCTTCTCTTTACAAGAACTCAGGATCTTGCAAAGGAGGGGGATTTCAACGCTCTTCTGAATGGGATCATTACAGGGGATATCTCAAAAGAGCTCTTCAAGGCGGTAAAACCCCTCTTCCCCGTTCGCAGGGTTGAGGTAATAAAATCCAAGGTAGGGACCACCAGGGCAATATAATCGCCCTTGTGTCCTGTCGTTTTTTTCACCCCATAAAGATCCACCAGTCCAATGGTGAAACATAATACCGTGCAGTCCGTATCTTTTCAGGATGACGGCACGAAAGGTCCTGCTCCTTATCATCGATGGCGTCTCTGACCGCCCCTGCAGAGAACTCGGTCGACTGACTCCTCTCCAGGCTGCCCGGACTCCAATCCTCGATCGGATTGCAGCAGAAGGGGTATCCGGGATTATGGATACTATCAGTCCGGGAATCCGACCTGGATCGGATACTTCGCATCTGAGCCTTCTTGGATATCCACCGGAAAAATACTATACGGGCCGGGGTCCTCTTGAAGCAGCAGGGACTGGTATCACTATGGAGCCGGGTATGATAGGATTCCGTTGCAACTACGCCACCGTTGATGAGAGCGGACAGGTCGTTGACCGGCGGGCGGGCAGGATCCACAATACCAGCATGCTCTCAAGGGAAGTCGAGGAGAAGGTTGACCTCTCCCCATTTGGCGTGGATGTGATTTTCCGTTCCGGGGCAGGTCACCGCGCGGCTCTTGCCTTCAGGGGAGCAGGACTTGGGGCTTGTGTCTCTTCAAATGATCCAAAGAAAGAGGGTGCATATCCACCCGCGTTCGTGCCGCTCCATGATTCGGCGGCCGACAATAAGACAGCAGACGCACTGAACGAATTCATACGACAGTCATTACCTCTTCTCGCGGAACACACCCTGAACAAGGAGCGAAAGAAGATGGGATTACCTATGGCAAACATGATCCTCATCCGTGGTGCCGGTCAGATGGGGGATTTTGAACCATTCGGTAAGCGATACGGACTTTCAGGCAGTGTCATATCGGCAGCGACCCTGATAACCGGAATCGGGAAATCGCTTGGCCTCAGACATGTCAAGGTGGAAGGAGCAACCGGGTCTTCAGATACAAACCTCGATGGCAAAGTGAAGGCCGCCATCAGAGAACTGAATGAACAGGATTTTGTCCTGCTCAATATCAAGGGTGCAGATGAGGCGGGACATGACGGACTTGCCATCGAGAAAAAGAACTTCATCGAGCGCATTGATTCTGCTCTCCAACCATTCCTGAGTATAGAGGAGTGCCTGATTGTAATCTGTGCTGACCACAGCACTCCCTGCAGTATCCGGGATCATAGTGCTGATCCTGTTCCACTGGTCATATGGGGCGATGGTGTCCGGACCGATTCGGTGATAACGTTCGATGAGGTTGCATGTGCAGAAGGGGGACTCAACCGCATACCGGGTCATGCGCTGATGCCGATCATCTGCGATCTGATCAACCGTGCTAAAAAATACGGGGCATGAAGAGATGCAGGGTATCGCAGTGATCCTCGGACTTGAAGAGATACATTTCATTGAACCTTCCTTTGCAATGCTCCCGGATACCCGGTTCACTGCACTTCTTGAAGAATGTGAAGGTACCCAGGCCCGCCTGCTCATTGATGAGAATTCAGACCCGCTCTGCATGGCAGTATGCAACGGAGATGATACGTGGATAGCCGGCTGTTTCCACCTTCGTAAACCGACAGCCACATTAATCTCACGCTTCGAGTATCTTGGCGGTGATATCTTTCAGGAGGAACGCGACATATGGGAATCTGCAGTCCGGGGCTATTACAGCAGGGAACTGGCTACACATACCTCCCCGGCTCTCGAAGATTTGAATCCCGTCCGAATAAGCCTCGTTGACTCGCTTATTGGCGAAATCCTTGGAAACGGATCGGGGCAATCATGCCTTGACTGCGGGTGCGGATCCGGAGTTGGATCCCTACTACTCAGGAAAAGGGGATATTCAACCCTATCCTGTGACAATGATCCATCTCTCATTTCACTTGGATTTGCCAAGGGCAGGCTCGTTTTTGAGGAGACTATGCTGATAGATGCATCGCTCCTTCACCATTACACAGGTCATTGCGATACCGGGCTCGGACTCATGTTCGGTGAAATTCACGATTTCAACGAGGGAATGTGGGAGCAGATAACGGGGGAACTTATCATGCTGACTGATCGCAGCCTCATCACAACTGGAACCGAGCAGGAGGCCATGCGAATCAGGAACTGGGCACATCAATACGGGGCAGACGCTGAAGTCAGCGAGAATTTGCGGGATCCCATTTACGATCGCTGGATTTGCAGCATCTCCCATTAAAAAATGTTTCAGCAGTTCCCATTATGAGGAAGTTGACCGGATCAGTGACGCACGCTCTTTCCTTTTCCGAGGTCCTTCCTTCTCTCTTCCATACCACTACTTTCAAGTTCAGCCAAGATATCGATCGGATCCTTATACTTATTGGCGAGTGAGAGGATCTCCAGGAGACGTTCAACACCGATAAAATGTTCGGCCATCACACGAGCAAGGGGCATCAGTTCAATCGTTCCATTTACTCTCCGGACTAATCCCTTATCAAGGAGGAGGGGAAGAACCGGTTCAAGAGTTCCGATCATCTGGGTGTTGATACATTCCAGATCCCTCTCGTTTCCCTTGCAGACAACGGCATTGGCAACATATTCTTCTGAGCTCTGTTCGAGGTCATGCTCAGGGGCAACCTCTTCCATTACTCCCTTGAGGAGCCGCATCGCCACCTCTTCCTCAGTATACGAAGATCCTCGCCCATACGTCCCGCCAGGCTCAGCAAGGATAATCACCTTTCCAAGATCATGAAAATCAGGCCGGCCCGCCCGCCCAGCCATCTGGTTGAATTCCTGAACAGTGAGCCATGAGATTCCCATGGCGAGGGAATCGAAGATGACCTGGGATGCAGGGAAGTCTACTCCCGCGCCCAGAGCCGCGGTCGTTACGACAGCTTTCAGCCTGCCCCCAAGAAATTTTGCCTCAACATCCCTTCGTTCCTGTGCGGTGAGGCCGGCATGATATGAAGCATATCCAGGCCCCATTGCATCGGCAATAACATGACACCGGGCTCTTGAGTTCGTGAAGATTATCGTCTGGCCATGAAATCCCTTCGATGACACATTCCTGAACTCTTCTTCACAGAGTTTCTTCTCGGTAGGTATCTTCTGCTTGTGTTCAAGGAACAGGAGATAACGCTCCAGTGAGACCGGCCTTTCATCGTACCGGACAAGGGTTGCCCCCAGCTTCTTTGCCAGGATTTTTGGCATCCCGATGGTAGCTGACAGATACAGGAACTGGGCTTTAGGAGCAAGATATTTCAACCTCGCAATCAGACCGTCAAGCCTGTGTCCCCGATCATTATCCTCAAGCATCTGGACTTCATCGATCACCACGGTCCCGATCTGACGGAGGCGAGATCCTCTTCTGATAAGGTGATCGATCCCCTCGTACGTCCCTACTATCACCGGTGCCCCGGTATCCCTGTCTCCCGCCTGCCGGTTCTCGGGCAGGTTGATCCTGCTCTTCCCTATCATGATCCCGACCTGGGCGAATGATCCATATCGTTCGTTGAACCGCTGATATTTCTGGACGGCAAGGGCTACCAGAGGAACCAGGAAGAGAAATTGTCCCCTTCCTTCGATAAGATTCTTGATCCCTGCCATCTCTCCGATGAATGTCTTCCCGCTTGCTGTTGCCGAGACGATAAGGAGATCCTTCCCAAACAACAGCCCTGCATCCACCGCCATCTGCTGGGCTGGCATGAGACTTGAGACACCGGATGCATCCACAAAGACACGGGGGAGGGGAAGCTCTTCGAGCCGTTCTGTCTTCTGAACCGGATGGGCATCCAACCGGTCGAAGAGGGTCTGGGACATCCGTATCTGCTCTGGCTGTATGCTGGCGAGAACCCGGTCTATGTCCCGGTATTTCAAGAGCATCTCTTCCATGTGCGACATGGACTGGCGTCCGATGCGTCCCATATGCGCCAGTTCTCGGCGTAGTTCCCTTTTTGCGCATTCCGGGCAGATCGATTCAGATCCCCGGTAACGGACTTCGGTTTTGGCACTCAGCGGTGTTATCCGCTCTTCAAGGAGACAGATCCGACAGAGATGAACGGGCGTGGAAGAGATCTGGAAATCGGCAAGGAACCTCTCGAATATCTCGTCATGTCTGGTGAGGAACACCTCACTCTTCCGAAGGGAGGCGATAAGGTCCTTTGTTGGAGTATTCTGATACTGCTGCCTGCGCCCCCACTTCAGACGGTATTGAACCGGCCGCAGGCCTTTTGGGGTTTCTGATATCTCTGTAAACGCAGTACCCCTGATGCTATGATTGTCAAGAAAGAGTATCTTGTAATTTCCTTTCCGGGGATGAACAATGACCCTCATGAAGTGACCAGGTCATGGATAATATACGATATACCGACACCTTCAAGTCTTTTCAAAAAATCGGTGAATTCTTCATCCACAATAAAAATAGCACAGTCAATACCATGAAATGCCGCCTCGATGACCCCTTCCCGGGATCCGAAAAATATATCGGGAATCCTCCCGGCCTTTTCCAGTGCTACGTACGCCTCCAGGCCTACTGCTGCGACCATTCCCGCCTGGCTGGCGACCGACATGAGCTGTTCCTTTTTCACTTTCCGTGATCCACCCCTTTGGACTCGTGGCACTTTACAGACGTGAATTACCCCTTCGGTATGCTCAATTATTCCCGACAGCCGCGTGACGCCAACATCATCACCACGATGCGCATCCATCAGGACGACCCCTGTTGCACTGCGGGATCCGCTTGCTGCATAGAGCCATCCGCCCTCCATGTATACACCGACTTCGTCCCCCTCCCTGAGATCATGGGCAGCGATTGCGGTCCAAGTAGATACCTGCTGTATAATATCCCTTCTGATATGCCGAGCATACGATTCAAGTGCCTCAGCATGATTTAGAACCCATTCGATGCCGGATCGGGTTACATCATATCTTCCCCTCCCGTGCGCGGCAACCATGCCATCATCAACGAGCTCTCTGATATACTCTGACACTGCCTGAGGGGTAACACCCAACTTTTCGGCAATCTCCTGCTGCCTGACGGCTGGTTGGTGCTCGGCAATCTCTACAAGAATCTGGAACCGTGTAACCTCCCTCTTGCTCCTGAGAATTGAATAGAGGGGGTCTTCACTGGCTTCGTTCAAGCAGCACCAGTCCCTGACCTTTCACATCCAGATGAGGGATACGTTTTGCCAGACCCTTGATAAAAGTGGGACTGACACCAAACTTGCGTGCAATATCGTTGATTGAACTGTTCCCCGCTGACAATTCTTCCTCGACCTTTTCGACAACCAGACGCAGTTGCTCATCATTGGATACTGCGATATAAAGAAGGTCGGAGAGGTCAGTAAGGTTACATTGGAAATTAGCTCTGAACTTATTGTATGTCGCCCGGAATTCCTTTACAGGCCTCTTTCCCGGCTCCGGCATCCTCCATTGTTCTTCAATGAGGTTTCCCTTCTTCAGGATGCTGATGCAGTGACTTATACCCTCTTCCTTCAGATGAGCACTCAACTCCTCTTCCGTCATCCATGTTTTGTTAAGAAGGTCATAGACCTGTTTATAGCATGAGTTGTTGAATGTGATGAGAAGGGGGATTAATTCCACCGGATCATTCACTATCCTGATATGGCCGGACACTATAAAACCCAATTAGTATATGGCGCAGTAAATCCATAAAGTTTTGTAGGAATCCGATGCGCCGAAGCGGGAGAATCATCGTCCGTGGCATTGTCCAGGGCGTAGGTTTCCGTCCTTTTGTTTATGCCTCTGCTCATGAATACGGGATTGCCGGGTATGTGAAAAATCTCGGAAGCGAAGTTGAGATTTATGCGAAAGGGGACAAATTTGAGGATTTTCTTGCTTCCGTAAGTACCGGCCCCCCCATTGCCCACATCGATTATGTCTCAATCACCCCATGGGAAGGGCCGTATCCCGAGGATTTTTTGATATTGCCAAGCAGTGCTGGAACCATGTCGGGTATGATCCCTCCAGACATCGCGACCTGCGATACATGTCTGGCAGATATCGGCTTACAAGGGGGAAGGTATGACTCGTATTGGGCAACCTCCTGCGTGAATTGCGGCCCGCGTTACAGCATCATCAACGAACTCCCTTATGACCGTGAACGGACCTCTATGATACTATTCCCGATGTGTGCTGATTGTTTTAACGAATATACTGATCCTTCCTGCCGCCGCCATCATGCACAGACAATTGCCTGTGAACAATGCGGTCCTCGCCTCGTACTGTTTGACCGGGACGGAAATGCCGTGGATTGCGATGACGTGATAAAAGAGACTGCCTGTCTTCTTGATAGCGGCGCTCTCCTGGCACTTCGTGGCATCGGGGGATTTCATATTGCCTGCATTGAAGAGAGAGCAGGTGAACTGAAGAAACGACTGGGAAGGTCTGAGCAGCCATTTGCGGTGATGGTCCGAAATTTCGATTGCATCAGCGAGATTACCAATGTCTCTGCTTCAGAGAGATTGCTCCTCGAAAGTGCATCTCGTCCGATTGTCGTTCTTGAAAAAAAAGACCGAATGGCCCACAATGATATCAGTAATCTCCATACCATCGGGTGTATGTTGCCGTATACCGGCCTCCACCACCTCCTCTTTTCGCACCTTTCACATCCATTGCTTGTTATGACAAGTGCAAATATGCCCGGGTATCCCATGATCACGGATATTGAGAGGGCAATGGCCAGCCTCAACCAGAACGTGGACTTTTTCCTCAGCCATGACAGGAGAATCGTAAACAGGTGTGATGATTCAGTCATACGGGATGGATTCATCATACGGCTGTCCCGGGGAATGGCACCCAAAAGGATGAGGCTCTCCCTTGGAGAGAAGACAATTCTTGGGGTTGGTCCCGAACTGAATTCCAATATCACTATCTATAAGGATAATTTTGCCACCACCTCGCCCCATGTGGGAAACGTCAGGAACCCCGGAACCTTTGCCTATCTGAAGGAGACCGTCAGTACACTGAGCAGACTCCTTGGTGCAGAAGAGTATGACCTGATTGCCCACGATGCCCACCCACAGTTCCTTTCCACCCGATATGCCCGGGAGCTTGCAGAGGATGGTGGTGTGACGCTCGTTCCAGTCCAACACCACCGTGCCCATATTGCCGCTGCAACGCAAGATCCATGTATCGGAATCACCATTGATGGGGTTGGGTATGGTGATGATGGGACCATCTGGGGGGGGGAGATTTTTGCCGGTAAAATCCCCGACTACGAACGGGTCGGGCATCTGGAGGTTGTCCCCATGGCAGGGGGCGACCTCGCCACAACATACCCTGAGAGGATACTCTATGGGATCCTGCCGGAACCTGATATCGAAGAGCTCCTCCTGTCACGCGGCTGGAACGATCTCGAACTGGATATCCTCAAGGCACAACTGGATAAAAGCCTGAATGTAGCTCTGACGAGCAGTACCGGCAGGGTCCTGGACTCTGTCTCTGCGCTTCTCGGGATATGCAGTGAGAAGACCTATGATGGAGAACCGGCGATGAAGCTGGAATCGGCAGCTATAGGGGGAAGAGCCTCTGAGTGGGATCTCTCGTTTTTCCGTGACTCGTCATCAGAAGTATTGTCCACCAGAGGCTTGATGAAAAGAGCACTCCGGGAGTACAAAGCCACCCAGCCTGGTAATCTCAAAAAATTTTCCGATATTGCCGCTTCGTTCCAGTATAATCTTGCAAGGGGGATTGCCGGCCTTGCCATTCATGCAGCACGGGACTGTGATATCTCCCTCGTAGTACTTTCAGGAGGAGTTGCCTACAACAGGATGATCAGGGAGACAATCATTGATCAGATACATCATGCCGGTCTTGATCTTCACATCAATGCCGAGTACCCGTTAGGAGATGGCTGCATCTCTTTTGGGCAGTGCAGATATGCAGCGGAAATATCAAAGTCACCATGAAAGAATCGTAATCCCTGGAAATCTCCTTTAAAAGACCTCTTAATTTTCAAAAAATTGCACACCAGTCCTGACATAGTGTGAGGTGAGGGATTTTATTTCCCTGTCGATTATCTACCATATAACCTTTATTGATTCATGACATCTGTCCAACGGCACCAAGAGGAAAATGAGATCATTTCAGATCTGAAGGGGTAATGCTTAAAACCCTGATCAGGAGGTTCCGG
>JAJRBU010000121.1 GCA_028679315.1 Methanoregulaceae archaeon | reverse complement strand
AAAAATCCGTTCTTCTTCCCCCCATCTGGAGACACAGGTTCGGCAGACAGGTTCGCTGCACCCGATCCTCCCCGTAATCCCGGCTGTAATCAGATCTATATGAATTTTTTCTGGAACTACTGCAGTACCCACTGCATGGATCAAAGAGAAAGGTATTTACCGTTTTGATGCATAGGGGGTCATGCCTCAGGGAAGAAAACTTGGGACACATGCAGTGACCCGACTCTGACCATGCGGGGGGTCTAAACGGCTTGACGATCTCCTGGCGGTCGAGAGGTCAGATCACTGGGCCGAACAAATGTTCGGGAAGACCCGATGCAGCAGAGGAATGAATCCGTCCATCCCAACGGCATGAAGGTGAACGGGTGGGAAAGACATTCCCCTGACTGGGCCCGACAGAGGTCTCAAAGAACATGATGCCGCGTTACCGTAAATATCCCGGTCAAAACAGCGGAAGACCGGGATATGCCAAAGATACGGTTCTGTGGGGCTGAACTTGTGTGCCGGCGTGTAGCTCCTGGGGCCCCCTTCATTCTGACATCATTTCCCGTACTGAAAGTGGTTGACTGGCATCAGGCCGCCAGGAAACCAGGGAGATATATCCACTGCAGATCCTGATTTTCATTTCTATTCAGTTCATACCAGGGAGTATGTCATTGCCTGAAATTGAGCACGATTCGAGGGGAGGATACCTCATCTCCCTGATTCATTTTAGTGTGTTTTCGTGAAAAGGATCGGATCAATGGAACTATCAACCGGGAACCCTCCCGCCTTCACTGGGCAGGAGAGATATCTCTGATACATCACCGGGAATCAGTGGGGAGTCGCTGAAGGAATAGGGAAGAATCTTCTTGACATCGATAGGTATGGCACGACCGTCAGGGAATCATTTTTTTATTTCAACGGTGCTCTCTTCTCTATGGACCTTTCCCTTTACCTCCAGCCACTTTCCATCTTCATCGAGGCGATCATCTGCATCATCGCGCTCGCACTCAGCATTGCGAAGAAAAAGATCTACGGATGGTTTATTGCACTCACCTTTGGGATCTATGTCGTGTACGATATCGTTGCATTCATGGAGACCCCCCTCTCACCGAGCGTTGTCGCCATCATCTTTCTCATCGCGACACTCTCGATGCTGTATGGAGTCTGGCTCCTCTATAGAGAGCCATGACGGTACCAATCCGCAAACGTTCCGGGGCTGGATACGTTAATCTGTCGTCACACCATCGAAATGCTCTTCCCTGGCCATGGCATCCTTCTTTGTCTTTCGCATAATCTGGTCCTGGTGCTCCGGTGGTGAATAGAGGGTATACAATTTGAGATCAGCAGTCTTTGACGTGTTGATGACATTGTGTCTGGCGCCGCTCGGGACGATCACACCGCTCCCATCTCTCACCCTGTGTTTCACCCCATCGATCACCACGACACCCTGTCCCTCTTCAAAGCGGAAGAACTGGTCAACATCATCATGCGTCTCCTCGCCTATCTCTTCGCCCGGGAGAAGGCGCATTAACACGAGCTGGCTGTAGTGCCCGGTATACAAAACCTTGCGGAAATTCGTATTCTTTCTCGTTTTCGTTTCGAGATTTGCAGTAAATCCTTTCTTCATGGTTCACCTTCTGATAAATACTTTGACGATGAGTCGTTCAACCGGGTCCTTTATCAATGTATTTCCCGTCAAATGATGTTTTAAGGGTCTGGTCTTGAGAAGGAGCAGGGTAAAAAAAGGGAGAGCCCGGATTCCTCCATCATGAAAGGGGATCAGCATCCACATGCACATGTACTTTTCCAGGTCTCTTCTCACCTGTTTCAGGTCAGGTGAAGGATTCTTCCTGAATCCTGCCCCACCCTCCCGTTCCAGTTGGACGGGGTGCGACCCACTACCCGAAGATTTTCTTCAGCTCGGCGTGCAGGTCCTCTGCGTAGATCTCGCTGTAGACTCCGTGCACCGTTCCGTTATACTGGTACCACGCCTTCGGCTGGCCAGCCTTGTCATAGAGGGATCGACCGTCTTTAATTGGGATGATCGGGTCATTGGCAAAGTGGAACATGGCCAGTGTCCGTGGTGGCAGCTTTGACAGATAAGTCGCGGGTTCGATCGAGGTGACGAAGCGTTGGACATCCGGATTGTCACCGGCATCAACGCCATAGGGGCCGGAGCTGATGACAAAGGCACCTTTAAAGCCCGGCTCGATCCCTGCAGCGATGACCGAGAAACGGCCTCCCATGCTCTCACCCAGTACCGCGATTCTGCTGCCATCCAGGTCTTGCCGGGTCCGAAGGTAGTCGTAGGCCAGCAGCACATCATAGATCTGGGCGAATTGGGCTGGCATCTCCCCGCTGCGGGAGGCAGCATAGCCGGCGGTAAGATCCATCGGTGAGATTCCCTGGGTTTCGCCACCGTTGCCCCTTTCATCAAGCGTGAGCGAGGCATAGCCAAAGGAGCTAAGGGCACCGGCCATCGGCGCATCGGCTTCCTTGGTAATGGTAGCAGCTGGGAGCACGATCACGACCGGTGGCTTTTTGTCCT
>JAJRBU010000041.1 GCA_028679315.1 Methanoregulaceae archaeon | reverse complement strand
AGATCCCATTCTGACAAGACCAAAAAAAATACCTACTACCGATTAAAGTTAATTCGTGGCGTTCCATTAGAGATCCAAACCCATGATATGGATCGTACATCCCGCCTGAATGCCGAATTCGCCATTGCAAAGGAATTGCTTGTGGAGCTTGGAATGAAAGACCCAGAGGCCATAATATCGAAGCGTTTTAATGAAAGGTATAGCTTGAAATATACTCCGGATAATTCATCAGAACCACGAGTGATTACAAAAGAAACGGATAGGAAGAAAAAAATAAAGTTATAACGATATCAAAGCTTCTTCAATGCTTCAACCAACCCTTCAGGATCCCGCTTTGCCATATCCCTAAGGACATCCAGGACGGTCCCTTTTCTCGCTGTTGTCTCGTCAGTCATACCCGCCCTGCACATATAACAGTATAACGCGCCGGTTGGATTCAGAGTGCCACATTCCGGGCACTGAACCGGTGCTAACTTCTTTCCCTTCGGTCCTCGTTTTACCTGGTGTTTTATTCCGGCATGCTCGAGGGCTACCCGGTCTATGTACTCCCTGCCAGGCTTCGCATAAACAGCCAGCATCCTGGTTTTCAGGGAACCCCAGTTCTTCATCATGAGATAACTGGGATCAAGCCCATCCTCAACATCGTGGGTAATTTTGGAAGGTCTGAAAATGGAGGGTTTCAACTTCTGGATCCCGGTGCGCTCCCGTAATTCCTTGATGAGGTAGTTTAGTGTCGCATTCGTGATCGGCCTGACATCCCCCCGGGCTTTAGTGATGAATACCGGATCGTCCGGTGTATAGGGTCCCCGGTCCATCTGCCACATGGTGAGGTATGGCACGGAGTAGGTGAGCCGGATAAACCGCTCCTTCCCTGTCTTCTCTTTTGTTCTGACTGAAAACCCGTGTTCGTCCTCAATGAGATCCTTCCATTTCAGGTTTACAACTTCAACCGGCCGATGTGATCCATCATATAGTAATGCAATCATCGCCCGATCCCTGCTATTCCTGCAGGATGTGATCACACGTTCAAACTCTTCCTTTGTGAGGAGATCCTCTGTTTTCTTCGAATCATAGTTCATGGCCGGCGGTGTAATCTTGATGATCTTTTTAAGGTCAATATCAGCGCCCTCTTCGATCCTCCACTTAATGAACTTCTTAAATGAAGAGATCATCATCCTCTGTGTATTCCTAGCGAATCCGGCTGATCTCATCCCTTTTACAGCCTTTAATACCTGTGGTGTCGTGCAGCTATCATAGGTCCCTCCAGCCTTGTGAAGGAAATCAGCAGCCCGGATCAGGTCATGCCCTCGAGCTCGCATGGTGGAAGCACGGAGATCCTTCATGGCTTCCAGTTCCGAGAAATGCAATAGGATCAGGTCCACTTCAGCACGTGAAAGACGGGATTTATTAACCTCATCGTTCAATACATCAGCGATATCCTTAACCATAATAGGAGATGTGTAGTAGACATGATTAAGGTTATAGGAGCTATGTTGTAGTGATGTTGAGCATCGGGCTCCTCGGTTGCGGAAATATCGGGCAGATCATTGCAGGGTATCAGGGAAACTGGAAGATCGTTGCCCTCTATGACAAGGTTCATGAAAGGGCACGTGAACTCGCTCTTGTTTCAGGAGGGACCCCCTATGAAAATTTCGAGGAATTTATTTGTGCTCCTTTTGACCTGGTCGTAGAAGCTGCCTCCGTAAAAGCCGTGCGGGCGTATGCAGAAACGATCCTTATGCATGAAAAACATATGGTTGTCATGAGTGTGGGGGCTCTGTCAGATCCTCTATTCAGGTCACAGATTGTCGATATTGCCCGGAGACAGAAGAAGAAGATCCATATCCCGAGCGGCGCGATTACCGGCCTTGATAACATCAAGGTTGGTCAGATCGCTCCCATATCGAGGCTCCTTCTCCGAACAACAAAGAGCCCGGCGTCCATTGGCATTCCTGCATCAGAACGAACGCTGATATTCAAAGGAAAAGCAAACGAATGCATCAAGGAATTTCCACGGAATGTGAATGTTTCGGTAGCACTCAGCCTTGCAGCAGGGAGAGAAGTGGACGTAGAGTTATACGTGGACCCTGCCGTTGACAGGAATATCCATGAGATAATCGTGGAAGGGGTTTTTGGTGATATGTACATCCGGATAAACAACCTCCCAAGCCCGGACAATCCTGCTACGAGTTACCTTGCAGCGCTCTCGATCCTCTCGCTCCTCACTAATCTCGAAGAGCCTCTGGTGGTCGGAACATGAACAGGCCGTATTACCAGAATGCGCTGCTTCGTTTCAGACCTGTCAGATGGGCAGGGACTGGATCCTGCAGCATCCCTTCACCTGATAGAGACGCGACCGTGCCAATTCGCAGAACAGCCCCGATCGGATTGTACCAGATCAGTACATCAACAGTTCTTTCTCCGAAGGGACAAACCAATGCATGCTCCTGAATACCTCCTTTCGTTCATCCGCGAGGATGCCCCGTATGGGGATATTACAACCGAAGCCGTAATCGGCGATGTCAGGTGCCACGCGGTC
>JAJRBU010000189.1 GCA_028679315.1 Methanoregulaceae archaeon | reverse complement strand
TTGGGAGCCATTTCATTTGGATTTCAGGGAACATGGGCGAAATTATGTTAAAATTTTTTATCTCTTTTCTTTGCTCCATATAGGAAGGAAATAGAATACCAAGAAATAAAAAACTTCCTATTAGTTGAAAAATGGTAATGGTGTAAGATCCACCACTAACCTTTCGTTAGGAAAAGGTCAATGGATCATATGGATTTTCGGGAGATTGGGAGGCTTGTATCTGATGATCAGATTGCCCTCGAATACCTCTGGAATAAACGAGGTGCCACAATATGTCCTTCCTGTAGTTCCTTTGATTTCTGTTACATTGGAAGAAGCAGAGTTCGATGTAAGGAGTGTCGGCGGGATATCTGGCCCGTGCAAGGAACGAGATTCTCTTCTCTCCGTATCGCTCCATCCCAGTGGCTCTCCCTAATCAAATTATTCGATTTATCTGTTTCAGCCAGGAAAGCCTCTCACGATGTACATCTGAGCTATAAGACAACATTGAGAGCATACGATATCCTGCGGAGAGTCCTCTTGGAGGATCTTGCTCGGACAGATGCAACCCTGAAAGGAGAGTTGGAGGCGGATGAAGCCTACTTTGGGGAAAGAGGAAAGGTAAGAGAGGGCGAGGAGCAAGCTGTAAGACCATCGTTTTGGGGATTCTTGAACAAGGAGGAAAAGTCGCAGTAAGTATCGTCCAGGATGTCTCCGCTGTGAGTCTAATGACGGAAACAGTGAAGAGAGTGAGGAGAAGCTCCAACGTGTATACTAATAAATGGATGGGATAAGACTCTCTCATGTTCTTTGGCTACAAGCATCTCAATATCGATCATCGTTATAAATTCAAACAAGGGATGGTGTATATCAATTGAATTGAGGGGTTCTGGTCGTTTGCTAAAGAGCGGTTGATCAAGCACCTTGGAATCTCCCGACAAAAGTTTCTCTACTACATCAAAGAGATGGAATGCCGATACAAAAATAGAGGGAAAGATTTATTTGAGGACTTGATCGATTTGATGCTTGACGAAACCGTGTCGGTGGGGGAAGTTACCTAATCACCAAAAATTAATAGGTTGCCAGATACCGCTCCAGTTCCCAGGGATGAACTGCCAGTCGGAACAAATCTGATTCCACCGTGGCAATTGATGCGAGGCCATCCATAATATGAGTGCCCATTGTTTTACCAATGGCGGTATCCTTTTCAAGCTCAATCTGGGCTTCCATCAGGCTTGCCGGTAACATCTCGATTCCCATCTTCTTTCTCTGTTCCGTGGTAAGGTGATAGATATTGGTATCAATGCTTTCCGGAGGTTCAATTTTATTCCGTATTCCATCCAGGCCAGCGGTGAGCATTGCTGCAAATGTCAGGTAAGGATTGCACATTGGATCAGGACTGCGGAACTCAGCGCGGGTGCTGTTGCCACGGGCTGCCGGGACCCTGACCAGTGCAGACCGGTTTGCAGCACTCCATGATATATAACAAGGGGCTTCGTAGCCGGGTACCAACCGTTTATAGGAGTTTATTGTGGGATTGGCAATTCTGGTGATTGCTTTTGCATGCCTGAGTATCCCGCCAATATAATAATAGGCTATCTTTGAAAGTTCCCTTGAACCGTCAGGATCATAAAATGCATTTTTACCATCCTTTGTCAGAGATCCGTGGGTATGCATTCCGCTTCCATTTATGCCAGAAATGGGTTTTGCCATGAAGGTTGCATGCAGTCTATTCTGGAGGGCAAGGGTTTTTGTCGCAAACTTGAAGGTGATGACTCTGTCTGCGGTATCCATGGCATTGCTGTACTTGAAATCAATTTCATGCTGGCTTTCCGCAACTTCATGATGGGAGGCCTCGATCTCAAAGCCCATCTGGGTAAGAGCAAACACGATATCCCGTCGTACATCTTCGGCAAGGTCGGTGGGTGCGAGATCGAAATAGCCACCATAATCCTGAAACTGGGTTGAAGGTCGCCCGTCGATCATCTTGAAGAGGAAAAATTCAAGTTCGGGGCCTGTATTGAACGTGAATCCCATTTTTTTTGCATCATTAAGGCACTTTTTCAGAACATACCGCGGGTCACCTTCAAAGGGCTTATTTCCATAGGTATAGACATCACAAATAAACCGGGCAACCCTTGCATCAGCCGGGCGCCAGGGAAGAATTGCATAGGTCGAAGGATCTGGTTTGAGCAGCATATCGGACTCTTCGATCCGGGTAAATCCCTCAATAGAAGATCCATCGAACCATATCCCTTCAGTCAGAGCTTTTTCTGCCTGCTGAACAGGGATGGCCACGTTTTTTGGCTGTCCGCCTATGTCGGTAAACTGGAGGCGTAGGAATTTAACAAGATCTGCGTCGATACGTTCCAGCATCCCGGACACGACATCTCTGGTCATATGGAAAATAGCTTCTACCCAATTATATTTATACCTAATTGAGCATACCTTATGAGGACATCATCTGACTGATAGGTCAGTACCTGTGATAGTATGTGTGGAATCATTGGTGTAATCGATCGCTCCCGAAAACGGATGGACGGAACGGGCATAAGGGCTGCCCTTTCCCGGATGGATGAGCGCGGCAGCGGGGAGGGGGCAGGGTATGCAGCATATGGTGCGTTTCCCGATTTTAAGGAGTACTATGCCCTCCATGTTTTTTTTGACAATCTCCATGAGATAAAACCAATTGTGGAAGAGGAACTCTCCAAGTGGGGCGAAATTGAGCACCAGGAACCGATTCCTACGTATGAGCAGCCAAATATCAAGAAAGTGCACAGCCCCTGGCGTTTTTTCTTCAGACCTGACCTCCACCTGATGCCAAGGAGCACGACCCCTGGTGATGATATCGTCACCCACCTGGTGATGAAGATCAATACCACCATCCCGGGAGCGCTGGTCTATGCTTCGGGTAAGAATGTTGCCGTCTTTAAAGCATCCGGTTGGCCCGAAGAGGTGGCTGCCTTTTACCGGATCCAGGATTACGAGGGATATCTCTGGCTTGGTCACAATCGCTATCCAACAAATACGCCAGGATGGTGGGGGGGAGCCCATCCCTTCAATCTCCTTCACTGGAGCGTCGTCCATAACGGCGAGATAACTTCTTATGGTACCAACCGGCGCTATATCGAAAGTTACGGCTATCAGTGCTCGATGTATACCGACACTGAGGTCGTTGCCTACCTATTTGACCTCCTCATTCGACGACACGGGCTCTCTCTTGAGATGGCAGTGAAAGCACTTGCGCCGCCATTCTGGGACGAGATCGACCAGATGCCCGAACGGGAGCAGGAGATCATGCGTGCGATCCGGCTGACCTACGGGCCGGCACTCATGAACGGTCCTTTTGCAATCGTTGTCGCAAACCAAGACAGCATGGTCGGCTTTACTGATCGGATCAAGCTGCGCCCCCTCGTCTCCGGGGAGCTTGGAGACCGGCTCTACATCTCGAGCGAGGAGGCAGCGATCCGGACCATGGAGCCGGAAGTGGGTGAGATCGTCATGCCGAGAGCAGGGGAGCCGATCATCGGGAGGGCACGTTAATGAGCATTGGAAGTGTCCCGCTCCGTTATCGCATCAGCGTGGATCACGACCAGTGTATGATCTGCGGCCGATGTGTCGAAAGTTGTCCCTACGGGGTATTCCGCAAGGAAGGTGAACAGATCCATGTGAATTCCAGGGTCTGTGTAGCCTGCCACCGTTGCATCTCGATGTGCCCGAGGGATGCAATCAGCCTTGTTGAGCGACCGGTTGATTACCGGAGTCACCCCATCTGGACCCCTCAGGTAAAGGAGGCAATTTACAATCAGGCACGAACCGGAAAGATCATACTCTCCGGAATGGGAAACGCACAGGATTACCCGGTTATCTTCGATCGGCTCGTCCTTGATGCCTGCCAGGTGACGAATCCCAGTATAGATCCGCTTCGGGAACCCATGGAGCTCAGGACCTATATCGGAAAGAAACCTGCACACCTAGATTTTAAGATGGTCAATGGAGACACGGTGCTTGAGACTAAATTGTCTCCAAACCTGCTGCTTGAAACCCCAATAATGATCGGTCACATGAGTTATGGTGCTATCAGTCTCAATGCCCAGCAGTCACTCGCACGAGCCGTCACCGAATGCGGAACATTCATGGGTACAGGTGAAGGAGGACTGCACCACTCGCTCTATCCTTACCAGGACCATATGATCGTCCAAGTTGCTTCCGGCCGCTTTGGTGTTGATATCAATTATCTAGAGAGGGGGGCAGCGATCGAGATCAAGATCGGCCAGGGAGCAAAGCCGGGTCTCGGAGGGCACCTTCCGGGTGAGAAAATCTGTGCCGATGTCTCGTGCACGAGAATGATTCCCGAAGGGAGTGATGCGATTAGCCCGGCCCCCCATCATGATATTTACAGTATCGAAGATCTGAAGCAACTCGTCCGGAGCCTCAAAGAGGCGACAGAGTGGAAAAAACCGGTATTCGTGAAGATTGCTGCCGTCCACAACTCAGCAGCAATTGCCGCTGGGATAGCACGATCTTCGGCAGATGCTGTAGTGATTGACGGGTTCAGGGGAGGGACCGGTGCTGCCCCGCGAGTCTTCCGTGATCATGTGGGAATCCCGATTGAGGCAGCAGTCGCCAGTGTTGATGCAAAGCTTCGTTCCCAGGGCATCCGGAACGAGGTCTCTCTCATTGCAAGCGGAGGAATCCGTGAGAGTGCTGATGTGGCAAAAGTGATTGCACTTGGTGCCGATGCAGTCTACATTGGAACTGCAGCCCTCGTTGCGATGGGGTGCAGGGTATGCGGAACCTGTTATAAAGGGTTGTGCCCATGGGGGATCGCTACGCAGCGGCCGGACCTCGTTGCACGTCTCGATCCTGACTTTGCATCAGTAAACGTCGCCAATCTCATCCATGCCTGGACCCTTGAACTCTCCGAACTGATGGGCGCTGCCGGTATTAACAGCATCGAATCGTTACGGGGCAATCGCGACAGGCTCAGGGGATACCTGCTTGATGAGTCCATCATGAAGGTTCTCGATGTAAAGACTGTGGGGGCATAAGACAGATGGCTGATACCGTCCGGATCGATGCAAAGGGAATGCATTATACCCCACTCAACAGGGCTATCAAAGCAGCGGTTGCCTCCGGTGCCAGGAAGATTGAGCTCGATAACATCATGGGGCAGAGGTTTATTGCCGACGGTCTCCGTGGGGATGTCGAGATAATCATTAACGGCGTTCCCGGTGGGGACCTTGGGATGTTCATGAGTGGCCCCACCTGCATCGTGCATGGCAATTGTGAGCATGCACCCGGCAACACGATGGACGCCGGGACGATTGTTATTCACGGGAACGCAGGTGATGCCGTTGCTCATTCAATGAGAGGAGGTATGATCTTTGTTCGGGATGATATCGGGTATCGAGGGGGCATTCACATGAAACAGTACAAGGAGAAGCGCCCTATTCTTGTCATCGGTGGCTCGGCCAGGGCATTCCTCGGGGAGTACATGGCCGGGGGACTCATCCTTGTCCTTGGACGGAAAGGGACACATCCTGAACTTGACCGGGGAATCGGGTCGGGAATCCATGGCGGCAAGATTATCATCCGGGGAGATGTCAGCGATAAGCACCTGGGTGTCGGTGCAAAGAAAGATGATTTAAAAGGGGAGGGGAGGGAGGAGATTACGCCCCTTATTGAAAAATTCTGTGTTTTCTTTGATCTTGACCCCGCTTCGTTCATAGATGACCGGTATTACCTCATCACCCCCGCAAGTGCCCGCCCCTTTGCAAGTAAGTATACCTGGGAGGTGTGACAGCAATGAGAGAGAGGAAGAGCTACCGGGATCTCAAGACCGAGGTCTGGGATCGCGGCCTCTGTGCAGGATGCGGAGCCTGTGTGGCGGTCTGCCCTGCAGATGCCATCTGCTTTGGAGAAGGCGGAATAACTTCCTGCCCTTCTAACATAGGGTACTGCAAAGAGTTCAATGACGAGGTTCCCTGTGGTGCCTGCTATACTGCCTGTCCAAGGAAAGGCGAGTCCCGGGAAATTGGTCTTGGATCGTACCAGTCCATTATGACCGCTAAAGCGGCATTTGAAGTACCGAAAAAACAGAGCGGGGGTGCGGTAACAGCCCTGCTTGTGAATGCCCTTGAGGAGGGTATGATTGATGCCATTGTTACCGTTAGTGAGGATCGGTGGACCCTCAAACCATCATCAGTAGTAATCACTTCAAGCGAAGAGATCATTCACCAGGCAGGAAGCAGGTATAACTGGTGGGTTCCCCTTGTTGCGGCATTGAAGACAGCGGTAATAGAGAGAAAATTCAGAAAAATCGCGATTATCGGTGTCCCCTGCGTGGTCCAGGCACTCCATACAATCAGGACCAGCGACCATGACCTGCTCAAACCATATGGGAGATCAATCCGCCTTGTTGTGGGATTATTCTGCACAGAGTCGTTCGATTATACCGAACTTGTTGAAAGGAAATTAAAAAAGGAGTATCAAGTTGATACCTGGAAGGTTGAACGACTGGATGTACGGAAGGGAAAACTCGAGATCACGATGAAAGATCAAACCTCGCTGATCCTGCCGATGAACGAACTTGAA
>JAJRBU010000004.1 GCA_028679315.1 Methanoregulaceae archaeon | reverse complement strand
CGAGATTGACCTCGCACGGGGGATTGCTGTTGTGATGATGGTGGTATTCCACATCGCATTCGATCTCTATTTTCTCGGGATTGTGCCACTTCCGGTCAGCTCATTGCCGTGGAGGGTGTTTGCGATGGCAACGGCCGGCCTCTTTCTTTTTCTCGTGGGAGTATCACTTTCCATCAGCGCGGGATACGCCAGAAAAAAGCTCTCCCGAACGGAATTCATTCAAAAATACGTGGCAAGGGGAGCCGGTATCTTTGCGATCGGGATCGGAATCAGCATTATCACCTGGCTCCTTCTCCCCGGAGCATTCATCCTCTTTGGAATCCTGCACCTGATCGGGCTCGCTATTGCACTGAGTCCCCTCTACACGGGATTTTCATGGCAGAACCTTGTTGCCGGATCGGTGATCATCCTCCTCGGCCCGGTTGTGGCATCGATAAGGGGTGCCGGGTGGCTTCTCTGGCTCGGGATCCATCCACCTGCATTCTATAGTATCGATTATACACCCGTGTTTCCATGGCTTGGCATCGTGCTGATCGGCGTCTATCTCGGCACCCTCCTCTATCCTGGAGGTACCAGGAGCTGGAATATCAGATCACCGGGAATCCGGGGAACACCATTGTGGTATCTCGGCCGCCACTCCCTTGCAATCTACCTTGTCCACCAGCCGATCATTCTTGGCATCCTCTTCATCCTCTTCCCTGACGCGTTTGGTTCCTTCGTCCCTCCATTGCTCCTGTAAAATCCGTTCACGGCGAAAAACTCGGTTCTTCCCCGGAAAATACGGGAACATCAGCGAACCTGTCGACATCAAAGAGGCCACGCTCCGTGATTCTCAGGCTGGGAATCACCGAAAGGGTCAGGAAGGAGAGATACATGAAGGAATCCCCGATGCCCCCGATCTCCCTGACATGTCGGTTCAGGCTTGCGAGAGAAGCATGCACCTCTTCGTAAGGCCGGATCGACATAAGCCCGGCACACTCCAGGGGGAGTACCGTTGCAGTATCCCCGGAGACCACGACAAGACCTCCCCGGTTCCGGAGCACGAGGGCAATTGCACGGATGATCGCATCATCTTCTGCACCCACTGCTATGATGTTATGCGAGTCATGCGAGACACTCCCTGCGATTGCGCCTGTCGTGATCCCAAACCCATGGACAAGCCCGGTCCCTATCTTCCCCTTCCTGTACCTGCTGCATACCACTGCCTTCAGGATATCCCGATCCAGGTCGGAGATTTCCGTGGATTCGACGGGAAAAGAGAGCCTTTTTGTCATGATCTGGTGGGGCACCAGACCGATGACCAGGGCCGATCCCCGGCCATCGAGATGAATATCGGATACCTTAGGGATCTCACACCGGTACTGGCCATCGACAGGGGGGCATGAGATCCGGCGATCGGGGATCACCAGCACCCCTCTTCTGAAGGTCTTTTCAACCGCGAACTCCCGTCCTTTTGCAAGAGCGCAGAAATCGGCGTTCCTTCCCGGTGTAAGGGCACCGCGATCATGCAGGGAGAACCGTTCTGCCGGACTGAGGGTCGCCATCCTGATGGCCATCTCCTCCTCCAGTCCAAGGATCACAGCCTTCCGGATACAGTCATCAATATGCCCGTCTGTGATGAGCATATCTGCATGGCGATCATCGGTAGCAAAAGAGCACCGGGAGACCGTTTTCCAGGAGACGAGCGGGATGATCTCCCTGATGTTCTTCTCAGTCGAACCCTCCCTGATGAAGAGATACATCCCCTTCTCCAGTTTCTCTCCCGCCTCATCGTACGATGAGCATTCGTGATCGCTCTGTATCCCGGCAGTGATGTAAGCATTCAGGGCAGGCCCGGAGAGGAGCGGGGCATGGCCATCAACGATCGGAAACATCTGGATCTTTTCCATTACCTGAGGATCTCCTGCAAGAACACCCGGGACGTTCATCACTTCGCCCAACCCGAGGACCCCTTCTCTTCTGGAAAAAGGTTCGAGGTCTTTGGGGCCAAGGACCGCCCCTCCACTATCCAGGGGGGTTGCGGGGACACAGGAAGGAAGCATGATGAAGAGATCCAGCGGGATCCGGCCTCTCCATCCGAGCATGAACTCAATCCCCTCCTTCCCGCAGACATTGGCAATCTCGTGGGGATCAGCAATGACCGTGGTGGTCCCGTGCTGTGAGACGAGCCTGGCAAATTCAGGAGGGGAGAGGAGCGAGCTCTCCATATGAACATGGGCATCGATCAGCCCGGGAACCACCCTGCAACCTTTCAGGTCGATCTGGTGGTGTGCCCGGGTGCTTCCCGGCCCGATCACTACTCCGTCCTTTACTGCGAAGGCGGTATGCTGCCATTCGCCGGTAAACGGATTGAAGACCTCGGCGTTGGAAAACAGGAAATCTGCAGCGGCAAGGCCCCGTGCAGCCTGTATGAGGCTCTCTCTCTCTTTGTCTGGTTCCGGTTCCCTCATTTGCAGTTCTGCTTAAGGTTCTCTCACCACTGCAGGAAAAAAGAGTAGTACCTGGTGTCGGTTAAAGGACCGAAAACTGAAGGATCGATATGCAGCTCTTTCTGGCGTGGGAGAGGCTCTCTCACGGGTGATCCTGTCCCATTACACCAGACATTATTTTGACAGGAGAATGATGTATCCTCTGGCGTTAACAGGGAATACATCATTAAATAGGTACTGGTCCTATAGCTCATTCAGGGACGATCGATGGATGCACTCCTGATGATTGGGCTCGCCCTCACTGCACTATTGAGCCTGATTCTCTCTAAAATTCTTCTCACATACGGGAAATCTATCGACCAGTACCCAGTCAGCTGGAAAGAACAGAGGGATATCAGCCTCTGGAGCCCCATGATGTTCACACAACTATCGGTACGTGCGTTCTGGCCGCTCTTCATTATCGGGGCCTTCATGCTCTTTCAACCGTCACGATTCCTGCTGGTTGGCGGAATAGCCCTTATTACCGGGCTTATTCTCTATCTTGGAACTGCCGTGGTCTTCTCGGTGTCTGTTTTTAATGCGATGGCCTCCGCGGGTAAGGAGAGTAACAGGTCCAATCTGGCGCCTGGAGTGATGGATAGATTCTCCCCATTTCCCTTGAAACCGGGTATCGGTTCCAGGTTCCGCCCGCAGGGAACATCTTCCCGGACAGGGTTCCCGGGCTACAAAAAATAACGATCGTCTGCTTATCCCGGGTTGATAGAATGAATACCGTTAATTTGACTCTGATGGGGGGCCGATCACCTCTCCCGCACAGATTACAGCCGAGGTCTCCATCGAATGTCCTGTCGCGTTGTAATGACAGGAATCCGTTCTGAACAGCCAAGTCCCTTCCCTGCGACCTATACAAAGAAAGGAGCCGAAAATTGAATAGCCCGTCTCTCAACCGAACAGCTCTTTTGAGCGTTCGAGAGCCTCAACGGCAGGTAGTTTTCTCCCGGTAAGAAATTCGATGCAGGCCCCGCCGCCGGTGGATATATGGGTAAAGTCCTTCTCTATCCCGAGCTGTTCAACGACTGCTGCGGTATGACCACCGCCGATTATTGAGAAGGGGGTTTTTGAGGCCGCTTTCAGCAGCTCGAACGTTCCCGTGGCAAAATCACGGTCTTCGAAAACTCCTGCCGGCCCGTTGAATACCACGGTTCCTGACTCGCGAATCCGCTCCGAAAGGGAGAGCACCGAATCCATCCCGAGATCAAGCACCGGTGCATCGGGGGGAATCGCACTCACGGGATACTCGTTTCGTGCTCCCTCCTCCCGCACAGCAATCCACTCAGGAACAACAATTCTCTCTCCAAACTCCTTGAGTAGCTCCCTGGCTT
>JAJRBU010000111.1 GCA_028679315.1 Methanoregulaceae archaeon | reverse complement strand
AGGGAGAAATCCACCACATCCCGCTCGGAGAGAACCCGTACCATGTACTGTGACTGCCCGCTCCCTGGCTTGTGACCCCGCCTGAAGACTCGGAAATCCTGGGGACCGGTCTGAACCGCATACCCCCGTTCGCGGAGATCACGATACACAAGAAACGTCCGTAAAAATTCGGGATTTTTTGCGAAGTACGCGGAGAGGCGGTCAAAGTCATACCCCGGTATCTCAATCCTTTTCCTGGAGAGGAGATAGCAGGCCTCTTCAGGGGACAGCCGTAATCCCCCCTCTTCGGGTCTTCCATACCCGCTCTGGTCGTACAGGGAGCGTCCCTCACTCCCAAGCCGGACAAAGACCCCGTCAAGCCTCGCCTTCATTGGTACTCTTATTCGCTCCCCGGTTTAATAATAGAAACCGGCAGAGAGAGTACGATGATGCACGGGAATTCCCGGAAACATCCCAGGATAACCCATGGAACCCTTTGATTATTCATAAAGAACACGATTTGAACCCGATTTTTGATTAATACAGGGAATTACCTGACAATTACTGATACTGTGCCGGTATATCCGGATGTGAGTTACGCGGTCCAAAAGATCCCAGAGACTGGACAACTGTGGAGGGGATTATTAAGAGGGGACTAAAAAACTTTGGGGAAGAAACCTGAAAAACGCGTCGCAGTTTCAGGGCACCATAATCCTAACCGGGAGCAGGTATCAATGCTCGGGATTCATTCAACCGGAATTTTCCAGGCGTGAGTGTGCCCCCAAAAAAATCTCAATTGGTACTCCTCACTTACCCGGCAAGCTCGCGGACCTTCCGGATATTTCCCTTGTCATCCCGTCTATCATCGACCGGGGTTTCGCAGATCAGGGGGAATTTTTGTATCACCGCAAGGGAGAGGAACCGTGAAAATCCGTCCTCTCCAATACGACCGAGACCAATATGTTCGTGGCGGTCGAGCCCTGATCCGAGATCCCCTTTCGAGTCGTTCAGATGAATCAGCCGCAGCTTTTTCAGACCGAGTATGTCATCAAACCGGTTCAGGGTATCTTCAATTCCTTCTGCTGAACGCAGGTCATACCCTGCGCCGAAGGCATGACAGGTGTCAAAGCAGAAACCAATCCGTGAGGGGTTCTCTATCCCTTCCATGACCACCGCGATATCTTCGAACCGGCTCCCGATACCGTTCTTCTCGCCGGCTGTATTTTCGAGAAGGAGGAGAACCGGGTTGTCAACCTCGGCAAGGGCACTGTTGATCATTGTGGAGACGCGCCGCTGCCCGGCATCCTTTCCTTCCTGCCCGTAGTGTCCAAGATGGGTTACAAGGTACGGAATACCCAGTGTTCCGCATCGTGAGAGCTCTGCAATCAGGGTAATTGTTGATTTTTCCGCGAATTCAGGATTCATGGTAGCCAGGTTGGGGAGATAGGGCATGTGGTCCACTGCGGGGGATACCCTGCTTTTCTCAAGCTCCTGACGGAAGAGGAGCACTTCGGCAGGTTCGAGGTCCCTGAATGACCAGCCTCTCGGATTTCTCGAAAATATCTGGAAGCTATCACACCCTGCAACAGATGCACGCCCCACGGCTTTTGAGATACCCCCGGCAATTGACACATGCACTCCCACGTTTACCATCGACCCGATCTCCTTCACTCACCTAGGTTTGGGTTTTTCAGGTACTTCGTTTTTGGGTTACTTCCCTGCTCCTCCGGACAAGGCTGCATTCCCGGGATAAGGGAACTATTCATCACGGCAGTGAATTACAAAAAGAGAGCTAAAACATAGTTTTTCGGGAAAAGAAAGGAGAAACAGGATTTTCAGCGGAGTGCAGGATATGCCCCCACTGCCTCATTCACGACCAGAATGAGGAGAATATCTATGAAAGACGAGCGTGGAAAAATGCTCAGCCTGACACCCCCTTCCCTCTGAAAGAAAACCGCAGGATGCGGCTCCCCGGCTCCCCGGCTCTCCGGCTCTCCGGCTCTCCGGCTCTCCGAGATACAGCCCACAGCAACGCTCTCTTTTTCACCGTCGTGGCATCAAAGCCTCGAGCTCGGTGAGGACGGAACCTGCAAATTCAGCGGTCCCGGCAGTTCCCCCGAGATCTCTGGTTACTACACCCCGTTCGATCGTAGTTCTAATCGCCTGCTCGATCAGTCCGCATGATGCGTGCTCCCCCAGATGATGGAGGAGCATCGCTGCACTCCTGAAGGCTGCGATCGGATTTGCGATATTCTTGCCAGCGATGTCCGGGGCACTCCCGTGCACCGGTTCAAAAAGGGAATGATCCGTACCGATATTTCCACTTGGCAGAAGCCCCAGTCCCCCGACAAGGTATGCAGTCACATCTGACAGAATATCGCCAAACATGTTTGTGGTGACAATGACATCGTAGAAACCCGGATACTGGAGAACATCGAGGCAGAGCGCGTCAATAAAGCGTTCCCTCACCGGGATTTCGGCTTTCCGGGCCTCCTCGAGGCAGATGTCCCGGAAGAATACATCCGATTTGAGAACGTTTGCTTTATGTCCGATCGTGATATCCCGGCGCCTCTTCGCAAGGGTGCAGGCATATCGGGCTATCCTCTCGCTTCCTTTCCTTGTGATGCAGCGGAGCGTGCATGCAGAGTCGTGCTCGATCTTTTCGATGCCGGAATACAGTCCCTCGGTATTCTCCCGGACAACGATGATATCAAACCCTGTACCCCATACAGGCCTGACATTGGCGTAGAGGTCGAGTTCTTTCCGGATGCGGACGATAACGCTCCGGTAATCGCGGGAAGGCGGGGTGGTGACAGCCCCAAACAGGATCGAATCGGCAGTGGCAAGCAGTGCGATATCATCATCCGTTATTGCCTCTCCCGTACTCTGCCACCTGGCATACCCTGCCTGGACCTCAAAAAATTCGATGTCCGGCCGGATGATGTGAATGGCCTCGCGGGCAGGAGGGATAACCTCGTGACCGATCCCGTCCCCCTCGATAATGGCAACCTTCATGTGCCGGCCCTCCATGCAGCAAGAAGATCCCTGACGGCCGAGAAGATCTCGTAAGGGGATGCACCCCAGTGGACCACTGCCCCGAATTTTTTCCCGTGCATACCAATTCCACCTCTCTCGTTCCGGCAGCACCTGGCAATGAATGGTTCATCTGCTACCATTGAAAGAGGGCAGATATCCGTGACTTCAAATCCTTCCCCATAACACTCGCGGAGGAACTGGGTGGCGGTCAGGCATCCTGCGACCTTCTCTCCTCCAAGAAGGAGGTCGGCATCAAGGGTCCGGACAAACCCTGATGCCCTGCAGGGATAGATGTCAGCATCGACCTGCGAGATATCCCGAAGGGTATGCTCGAAGGTTACATCAAGCTCGGAGAACATACCCGCCTCTTCGAGATCCCTGATGCAGGCTGAAAGGCTTGGACGCGGAGGAATAACATCATACACTGCGATGGTCTGGAAGAGCGACAGGTCCGGATCGCACACAAACGTGGTATGCTCATCAATTCCGGTGAAGATGGTGCAACGCGTTCCTGAATCCGATGCCAGTCTCACCAGCAGGGCCCGGTTATGCAGCTGCACCTTATCAGGGTAAAACCAGGTCTCACCAGACCCTGCGAGGACCCGGGTCTCCACAATATCCCTCATCAGGCCTTTGCCTGACGGGGCGGTAATGACTTCAAGGACTTCCGGGCCGGCGGGGGTATCGTGAATGAGGTAACGGGAGAGGAAATATACCTGATCGCCGCAGGGACGGGTAGATGCAATGCCAATCTCCTTGCACTGGCGGGGAAAGATCATCGCTTCTGCCTCCAGTGCGAAACGAGGCCCCCTGCTGCAAGCATTTCAAGCATCCGTGGGGAGAGGGGCCGGATGTCCCGGGTCTTACCAGCTATGGTGATCATCCCTGCAGAGAGATCGATCTCGACCCTGTCCCCGTCATTGCACAGTATTTCTGCTTCGGCAAGGGGAAGACCGATATTGATAGCATTCCTGAAGAAGATCCGCGCAAAGGAAGGGGCAACAATGGCACGGACTCCTGCCACCTTCAGGGCGACGGGTGCCTGTTCCCGGGAAGAGCCGCATCCGAAGTTTTTTCCGGCGACAATGACTGCTCCGTCAAGCCTTTCTGCAAGATCCGCATCAAGATCCTCAAAGACATGGCGTTTCCAGACCGACCGGTCCTTTGTCCGGAGATAACGCCCGGCGATGATCTGATCGGTGTCGATATCTGCCGGAAGGCAGACTGCGTGCCCTTCGATCCTCATACCATCCCTCCCGGACTTGTGATCTCTCCCCGGATCGCTGATGCTGCCGCGGTTGCTACAGAAGAGAGATAGATCTCCCCTCCAACCCCCATCCTGTTCCTGAAATTCCGGTTGGACGTCGAGAGGCAGATTTCCCCCTCCCCTATCACCCCCATATGAGCCCCAAGACATGGCCCGCATCCGGGTGGCAGTATCGTACATCCTGCGGCGATGAGGTCCGATAAAACTCCGGTCCGGGCAGCCTTGCTCATGATGCTCCGTGATGCAGGGCCGATGATGGTCCGTACCTTCACCTTTTTTCCGCGGACAACTGCTGCAAACCGGGAAAGATCCTCGTATCGTCCGTTTGTACAAGTCCCGACAAAAATCTGGTCGAGAGGGATCCCTGCCAGTTCATCGACAGGCCTGATGGTATCTACGCGGGGGGATACGGCAATCACCGGTTCGATGGCCCCCAGATCAAAGGGGTACTCCTGGTTGTATGTTCGGTCCGGCGGATCCTGTATTGCAGTTTCTTGACCGTATGCCATGAGGTACTCACGGGTCACCTGATCTGCATAGAACATGCCGGTTTTTGCACCTGTTTCAACCGAAAGGTTGCAGATCGTGAGACGGGAGTCCATGGAGAGAGAGGATACTCCGTCTCCGATGAATTCGAGGGCACGGTAGGTGGCACCGTCCATGCCAAGACGTGCAACATAGGTGAGGGCAAGATCCTTCGCTTCGGCACCACCAGAGAGAGTCCCTGAAAAAATAAGCCCGATCGTATCAGGTATCCGGAACCAGGTCATTCCGGATGCAACGATCGCAGCCATATCGGTCGCCCCCACCCCCGTCGCAAAGGCCCCGAAAGCACCGAGGGTGCAGGTATGCGAATCGGCACCGGCTATGATCTCGCCAGGGAGGGCAATTCCCTCTCCCATCAGCTGGTGGCAGATCCCGCCGCCGATGTCAGAGAACTGGAGTCCATGAAAAAGGGCAAAGTTCCGGAGTTCGTGCTGGAGGTCTGCGGTGGTAGAGTTGTTGGCCGGCACGATATGGTCAAAGAGTACATACACCCGGGAAGGCCGGGCCACTTCACCGGTCCCGAGTGCCCGCCATGTCTCGTACGTCAATACCCCAGTGCCATCGTGAACATAGGCACGGTCCACCTCACGGTCCACGTACTCGCCTGCAACTCCTGCAAGGATCCTCTCTGACAGCGAGGGCATCTTTTACTGCTCCTTCCTGACATGCCGTATCAGGGCGGTAAGGGTCTCAGGGGTGATTCCGCATTTGCTCTCCCCAAGCTCCTTCACCTCATCGAGTACTTTGCAGATCTGCTGTTCTGAGAGCGAATACCCGAGCGTTGTTACGACGTGCTCAAGCGCCTTTTTCCCAGTGTGTTTCCCGAGAATAAAACGCCGTTTTCCCCCGACCATGTCCGGAAGAAAATACTCGTAGGTCTGTGGGTCTTCGAGTATCGCGGCGATATGGATACCACTTTCATGGGAGAAGGCATGCTCGCCGACCACTGCTTTTGTCTTCTGAAGGGTGATGCCTGAATAGTCCTGGACCATCCTGGAGATGTCATGCAGGTGGGAGAGATCATACCGATTGACGCCCCCGTTCATCCGCAGCGCCACCAGCACCTCTTCCAGTGCCGCATTGCCTGCCCGCTCCCCAATCCCGTTGACGGTGGTATGGAGCTGGAATGCGCCGGCTTCTGCAGCGGTGATGGTATTGGCCGTGGCACAGCCCATGTCATTGTGGCAGTGTGCGCAGAAGGGCAGGTCGACAGTGGTTACGAGCTGGTTCATAATCCTGAACATCTGCATGGGAACAAGGCAGCCGACCGTATCGGCAAAGCTGAGAAGATTCGCACCATGTTCAGCACCACCCCGGTATACCTGGAGGAGGAAATCCATATCCGTTCGTGAGGCATCTTCGGCGGCAAAACGAACGGCCAGTCCATGGTCCCGTGCGAGGTCAACCATCCGGAGCGCTGCATCGAGCACTTCCTCCTTTGGCTTGTTGTATTTATACCTGATGTGCCGATCTGAGGTGGCGATGAAGATGCTCACCATGTCGACATCGCAGTCAAGTGCGGCCTCGACATCGCCTTTGCGGGCCCGTGCCAGACAGCAGATCCTGGCATCAAGCCCCATTCCTGCAACCGTTTTCACGCATTGTTTCTCATAAGGCGATACGACAGGGAACCCTGCCTCGATCACCTCGACCCCGATCTCATCAAGTTTTGAGGCGATCTCCTGTTTCTCCTCGCAGGAGAACGAAACACCAGGGGTCTGTTCCCCATCCCTCAGTGTAACATCACAGATCTCAACATTCCACGGTTTCATGATGTCTCTCCTCCGGGCAGGTTCCCTGGACAACAACGGTTACGGGGCCTTCCGGCATAATAATCAATTCTTCAAGCATTTTTTTATCCGATGCACTGACAACCCGCGGATCTGCCCACGGAATGTAGTCAGAGGGTGAAGGGGTTTTTTGCCCTCCGGTCATGCCCATGCATCTGTTCTCAAGCACGATGCAGAGGAGCGGAATGTCCTTTTCATACACATCGATCAGGCTCTGGAGTCCCGAATGCAGGAGGGCATAGTCACCAATCAGGGCGACATGCGTGCTATGGGCTCCAACCCCGATGGCACTCCCAAGACCATAGCTGGCTCTTGCGACACGGTACGGGGGATTCATGGCAAGGATTGAGCAACCGGCATCTGCGATCGCCAGCATCCCCTTCCCTTTCAGGATATCAAACACCGGTATAAACGGGCAGTTGCGACAGAACGTCCGATAAAAGCCCCTGCTCTCCGAGGTCTGGGGGGATGGAACCGATGCTGGGGGCATGATGCCCCGATGTTCGGTAACAAAAGGTCTCCCGATCTCCTCGATTCTCCTGAATGCGGCAAGGCCAGGAGGAGGGGGATAGACCGTGACAATCCGTGAATCGCCATCAGCCGCCCCGACCCCTGCGACTCCGCCTTTCATGCGGTTCAGCCTGCTCCCGCCGGACCATGCATACATCCCTGCAAGCTGTGAATCTGCACGATCTACCCTGCCTTTCATTGTCAGATCGGGATCGGCAATCTGCCCGGCACCCGGCTTCCGGGGGACCATCTGTCCCACGACGTTCCCGAAGATCAGTGGTGGTGTCACCCGGAGGATGGCGATCCGTGAGAATTTCTCGGATACAGAGAATGCTTCCTCAACACTGGCAGAACAGACGTCCGGATCGGGTTCGATCACCGGCACCTGTGCAAGCTCGCCAAAGTACCGGGAATCCATCGCATTCGTGGAACCTTGTGCCATGGGATCGTCACCGGCAACAATCACCACCCCCCCAATGAGTCCCTGGGTCGTTGCCTGCACCAGGGCATCGGCACAGTTGTTAAGCCCCACATTCTTCATGATCACGGCTGCCCGTCTTCCCTGGATCGAATCCCCGAGTGCATACTCGAGGGCGACCTTCTCCGCGACTACCGGTTCGGCCTCTGTCTCTGCTGAAAGTTCCGTGACCGGGTATCCGGGGACAGCATAGCAGTGATCCGCACTGGTAGAGAGGGCAGCTGCCAGCACCTCGAACCCTTTCATACCGCTCCATCCCTCCCTGGCACCAGGTCACAACCGGTACATTCAAGACACATCGTAAGCGCACAACGAGGATCAAGCCCTGAAGCGGTGAGTGCATCGGAATGGCAGGCAAAGAGTCGGAAGAGCCGTTCAGCTGATGGGCGGGAGAACTCGGATAACGCCCCCGATGGATTGAGTGGCCGGAGGATCGGGATGACCCCGATGGCACAGAGGTCAGTGATGCAGCACTCTGCCTCCTCGTCACTCTCGCCAAGTCCGATAATCAGGTTGGAAAAGACATGATTCCTCCCAAACCGATCTACCGATTGCGTGAGAGCATTCCAGACGGAATCATAGGAGAGTCCCGGGCACATCGTCGAGAATAATTCCTCTGTTGCTGCCTCAACATTGAATTTTACCTCCGACACGCCTGCAGCATGCAGCCGCCATGCCGTGTCTTTTCCAGGGAAGATTGATACTCCGATGGGGAGCCCGAACCGCTGCAGCCTCCCGACCACCCGTATGACATACTCCTCTTCCGCGTCGATGCTCTCCAGTACTCCGCTTGTCAGGGAGATCGAATCTATCCTGTCCCGCACGCGTTCAACCATCACTTCGATCGCTTCAGGAGTCTTCCTTCCTGCATGAATTGCCGGGACCTCGCAGTATCTGCACCGGTATATACACCCGCTGGAGACCGTGATGTATGCCTGCCTGGGACAGTGAAGAGCGACTGGTTCAAGGATTCCCCTTAATTCAAGATCCCGGTCTTTCACGATGACTTGCCCGGCACCGAGATGAACGATCTCGAGGGGACTGTTCTGGTCGATTTCGAGCCGCACCCTCCCCCTGCCATCTGAGAAGAACACCGAGCCCCCAGTTCCCGCACCCGGACCAGCTGTCGAAGATGAGCGATACGGAGTTGCAGGGGCTCCCGAGAGCCGGGCAGTCCCTCCTGCAAGGAGCCTTGCCTTCAGCTCCGGCCAGTCCATAACGAGAGCGCCTCCTCAAACCGGGTATAGAAGGGGATTGCAGCGACCGCCCCGATAATCCCTCTTCCTTCCATCACAAGTTCCAGATGCCCTTCCTGGACATCCGGCAGGAGATCACGATGTACCTCTCCCATCTTGACTCTCCAGGCAAAAGGAAGAAGGGCGGATGGATCGAATCCTGTAAATGCCGCCATTCCTGTCTCAGCCGAGAGCGTGTACTTCTCCAGCAGGGTATGGAACCGGCCTATCAGCGCACCGGGATTGGCAGACGCAAATTCACAGACGATACTGACACAGTTTTTTGTCCGATAGGGAACGGGAAAGAGCTGCACGATGGTATGTGAGAGGTAACATGCCGTCTCATCCTCAACTGCCCGTGCAATATTGTGGACAAGCGTCCAGCTGGCCCCTTTATCAGGGGTATCGGTGTCGTCGACTCCTATCAGGACCCTCTGCATTCTTGGGAGCCAGATCGTTGATCCTGCCCGTCTTCCCCCTCCCGAAGGGTCGGTCTCGTGCCGTATGACTCCCCCGGCATATGACCGGCCGGCAGATGCCCCTACACCACCCCCGCCAAGTCCTATATAGGAGACTGCAATCTCTGCATCGATGACTTCCGCACCACAAATTCCGGCAGGAAAGCTCGATCCCTGGAGGTCCAGATCAACGGTTCCTGGCCTGAGGAGATATCGCATCGATGAACCGACATTCCGGGCAGACCTGACGAGCGGGCTTTGGACATAGTGGTGCATCGACCACATGGCACCACCAATGCAGTCAAAAAATTCGACAAGTTCGATATCTGCTCCTTTTTCATCGGCAATTGCCACAATCCCGGGATACCGTATTACATACGGATAGCCGGGTATCTCCTCTACTCCCCTGTCCAGGCCTGATGACTCCGGTTCTTCATGAATCCGGATTTCAGGGTAAGCGTCAGTTCCGGTTTTTCTGTCTGACATGAGCAAAAAACGCTCCCGAAGCGATGATAGTCTCACTCCTTATTTTCGTTGCCGAAAATATCGTTAACAAAAGAATCGGCAACAAGATATTTAATTCTGATCGACCCAGAAGATCAAGCCGGAAAAATTAGAGGAGTTTGTTCAATTCAAATTTGTAAGGACCGAGCGATCCGCCGAAGTTTCCGGCAGTGATAAATTTTACGCCCGGAACCATGGAGGCTGCACGGATTCCCTTCGCCATTGCCTCACCCACGCATTTCTCATCGAGCCCGTCAATGACAATCTCATACACCCCTTTTATCCCTGCCGGTACCTTACTGTCCGGAACCTTCTCCCGGATCGTCGGGCAGTACTTCTCATTGGTGCTTGCCGGCATGAACTTGTACTTGTTTGAGCCTACTTTTGAACCACTTGCCACGACACCGCCGGGGAAACTCGTGATGACCCCGCAGACTTTATCGATAGCCTCAACGGCAGTCTGGGCTCCCATCAGGGCAGCCATCTGGTTCTCGCCCATGACAAAGAAATTGCCTCCGGCAACACCCTTCACAATCCCGAACTCTTCTTCACCCACATATTCCCCTTCCATGATAGGGATAACCCAGCATTTCCTGCCGCCTACTTCTTTCTGGTATTCGAACCCATCCCCAAAGAAATGCAGCTTGACTGCAATCTTTTCCGCTGCATCCGGAAGGCCGTCAAAAACTGCGGTTGTTGGTGAGGTCAGGACACACTCGGCGAGGCGCTCGACCACCTGCTCTTTCAGCTTCTTCTTTGCCGCACAGATCAGGATAGCCACCCCGGGTCTGCCATCAGGGGTCTGGTCCGCTCTGAGCTCGCTCTCGATCCCTGCCTCACAGGGGCATCCGATTGCCGATGTGGCAAAACCCGTTGCTTCAGTCGCTGCTTTCCGGGCCCATTCCGTGTTCACTGCCGTGATGATGACCCGGGAGATCCACGTAGGGAAAGCCTCCGCGTAGGTATTATCGATTGGTACTCCGTTTATCTCCATGAGATTCCTCTTTTTATACCAAAGATAATAGAATAGTGCTAGAATAAATTTTCTAAATACCTTTTCAGAAAGGGATACCACCTTTCCGGTCAAAATATCAGTCTTTCATCCATGCGCTCTATAAAAGTGGGGGGAACGGACCAGGAATTATTTTTTGGAGGGCGAGGGTAAAGATAAGTATTATATATAATTTACTATTTGATGCTAGTACTTAACGAAGCGCAGCCTGAATGAGGGCTTCTTTATTATTGATATATTAACTTATTAGAGTAATAAATAATAATTTATTTACCATGACCGGCATGAAAAGCCCTGATGGCATGGGGAATTTAGACAGGTTTATGTGTATAATTTAACCATTCTTTTATAGTCGATTTTTGAATCGATCTAAAGCTGGTGCGTGATACAAGCATGGCATTTGCATTGCACGTTAACATGGAGCGTTGTACCGGCTGCAATAATTGTGTGGTCGCATGCCCTGTTGATGCGCTTGAACTCTTCACCATAGATCCTGCAACAAACGAGAAGATCTACAAGGTGAAGCATGGGAAGGCGATGGTAATCGACTTCAAATCCGAGCTCTGTGCCGGATGCGGAGTCTGTGTAGAGGCATGTCCACATGATGTGATCCGGCTGGCGGGACGCGGTTCTGTTGTGTCGGAGGCAAAAGTTGGGTAACGTTCTGAACATGGACAAACTTGAGGTTATTGAATGACACTGTTTC
>JAJRBU010000057.1 GCA_028679315.1 Methanoregulaceae archaeon | reverse complement strand
CGACAGGTTCGTCGTTCCGTCCGCTGACACCCCGGTTGAAGTCTATCACACAATCCGTGTTGACCCGCTCGGTGACACCCCGTCCATCGGCCAGGCATCTGCCTACATGAAGGGCTCGATCTTGGAAGGACGCGGTAACGCTACCGGCCAGTTCGAGAAGATCGACTTCGAAGAGAGGACTTCCGTCGATGGATACATCGCTCTGTTCGACAAGGACATGAGCTGGATCTCCGGCGTTCGGAGAGTATAAGCTCTCTATCGGAGCAACAATCCTGGGACACCCTCCCGGGAATTTTTTTTACTTTATCAATTTCAACTACATTAATCAGATAGCCTTGTATCGTTCATGATCGTTAGAATACCTTGAAGAAAGCCGTTTAAGCATATCTCGAACTAATCTTGAAGTGCGATTACATCAGAAAACCGCTGTATTCCGGTAAAATCCATTTGATTCCACTTAATGCCTGAAGAATCCAATGATGATCTGATCCCCGGTTTGCTACTTTCATGAAAAGATCATAAAAAAGTAAAGACTATCCTGAACATTTCTGTTATCTTATTCACGATGATTATTAGGTTATTTCTGATCATATCATAAAAAAAGGACGATAATTTAAGAACTATCGTATTCACAATCCAATTTAAGATCGACCTGTCCGTATAGCATTTTCTGGGAGTATGGCATTCGAATATTGCCTCTCTCTTGTGCATTATGCCGGATCGCTGTATAGATTAGGGTAGCGTGACAATCTAGCCACTAACCTCCTTTTCCAGCAGCTCAAGAATACGCTTCGCTTTTATCTTATCAACATCGTTTCTGTGGTTATATAGCCAAACATATTCCCCCAAATACAGCGGTAATTTCTCTCGCCGTATTATTCCCTTGGATGTGAGTTTCCGTTTCAGGTATCCCCAGAACATTGATGTGATTCCCTTTCCCATCGCTATACTGCCTCTTTCCGTGATTCACCAATCAATGAACAAATCCTCGAGATGCGATACCTGTGTACGCCCTCCAGGTATCAGAACAGACGACAGATCCCGGGGAGATACCTGTTGGGTTATAAGGGGGTGCAGGGTCCCGGCTTCAACGTCATTCACAACCTCAGCCCAAACGGTCCCGTTACGACAGAGGATTCCGAAAACAGGTTGCTTCTTCGTGCCTCTCCCTCGTTTTGTTCCTGCTTCTCTAACGGCCTTTCGCTTGTTTCTCCACTGGCCTCCCAGATAGGTTTCATCCACTTCAACTGTTCCGGAGAAATTATCCGGAACGTCCTTTGTCAGGGATCTTCGTATCAAGGTAAGAGTACGTAAAACTCGTTTTCGTTCGATTGATGTTCGATTCGTGATATTTAGGCTGCTCTGCTCAAATAGGAACCATGTGAGGATCTCTCCATTGATCTCGTGTTAGGTACAGAGGTAGCCGATGAGGTGAAAAGTCATAATGGCATTGAGACCATTGCCCAATTTGTATAACTTTTGGTAATTATAAAGAAACAGCCCCTAACAGATAACTCACCAGCAAATCAAATAAATCCACTTCTTATGGTTATATCGCCATTCCATCTCTTTAATATAAATCGGGAACTTTTCCTTTGAGATTCCATGATGCTTTATAAGTCGTTCCTTAGCAAAACTCCAAAATCCTTCTACCCCGTTGATGTAGACTTTTCCCAGTTTGAATTTACATCGGTGATCGATGTTCAGGTGTTTGTACCCGCAGAACATCAATGAATCATAGCCAACCCACTTGTCTGTGTAAACGACCGATCCCCTTCGGACCTTCTTTACCGTCTATCCCGAACACAATGGTCTTATGGCCAGCACCACGACCCCGTTTCCCTTTGCGTCGGCCTCCAAAATATGACTCATCCGCTTCAATCTCACCTTTGAGGAGAATATCAGATAGCGAGAGATTGTTAAGAATCCCTCGCCGTAATGTATCAAATCCTTTCAATGTGGTCGGGTAACTTATGTCTAACTGGAAACTCGCTTTCCTTGCACTCACCTCTAATTCGAACAATTTCACCAGCCAGAGCCAGGTAGAATAAGATATTCTCAATTCATTCAATAGGGTACCCGAGAACGGATGATAATCCCGTTTGCACGTCTTGCAACGGAGTCTTCCTGGGTGCATGATGTAATATTCAGAAGTTGTACATCCAGTACATGTTACGCCGTAAAGGTCTCTCCTCTTCTGAAATAAAAAGTGAAATGCTGCTTCCTCACTTCGGCATACCTTTGCCAGTTGGAGGAGGTCCATTGTACTCATATGTGCTGCCTCTTTTATTCAAAGGGGCAGATATTTTCCAATTACCTAACTTTTTTTCCTGACGTTTTGGGCAGTGTATTTTGACCATTTTTCCCTCGTATATCTTTTACGAGGCAGTGGTTACATTGGTACTATACCCTAAAAAAAGTAACACTTATCGGAATACACTTGAGTCGTAGCGTGCTTCATAATTAAAATTGTAGATCAATCCATCAACAGAAACCCTGTTGTCGAACTCGATCAGCGAGTATTGATCTTGGTATGAGCCCTTGCTATATGCGGTCACAGAACCCTTAGATGGCTGTGCTGCATTTAACATGGCCTTTGCTGCAAGATCGCTGGATTCACTACCAAACAGAGTCGCTGGAGATTTATACTGGCTCAGTAGCAAGGTAACTTTTGGAGTAACATAGCTGTTGCCATTTGAATTTCCACCAATAACGGATATTGAATAATATGCTGACACTGGTGCAGCGAGTAGCAAGGCCAGCACAACCAGTGACAGAACAATAAGATATCGCCCTTTCATAGGATCCTCCTTTGTACCAAACTTAGTTCATCGAAAAAATAAATACTTTCCCCTACTTTTGTCGATCGATCTAACGCCGGAGAAACAAGTTCCTGTTACCATCGGTGAAGATACCCTCTGCAGGGAGCCATCTTTTCATCCACCATCACTACATGATCCCGGATAACCCTTCCTACTATGTAACTGTCAAGAGCCGGGATAGGGAAATGTTCCGGAGAACACGTAAAGAGCAGCTCGAAATCACCGCCGCCAAAAAGGGCATACTCCCTGCCTTTCTCTGGCGGCACCCCTTCGATGAGCGGCAGCAGGGCAGAATCGATAGAGTAACCACACGGGTTTGCATCGAGAAGATCGTACAGGGAGAGTACCAATCCATCGCTGATATCCATCATGGAGGAGACGCCGGCTGAAGCGAGACGTTTCCCTTCAGTCATACGTGGTACAGGCTCGAGGAGATTGCGTTCATAGCGTGTATATCCTTCGAGCGCTGCCTGGGCACGGCCAAGAGGACCGGTAATGCAGATAAGATCTCCAGGGACAGCCCCTCTTCGACGAATGACGTTCCCTTCTTCTGCAACCCCGATTCCTGAGCTGACGATGGTGAGTTCACGGTGTGCATCAAGATCACCACCTGACAGTTCTGCTCCGCAGGAATCGCAACAGGCCTTTGCCCCACAAAGGATCTCCCGGAGCCGCTCCCCCCGGTCAAGGCCGATTGCAAGGAGTATTATGGCTGGCTGAGCGCCCATCGCTGCGATGTCACTGAGGGTAACGGCAACACTCATCCACCCAATCTGCCAGTCGGTCATACCACAGGGAAAATCAGTGGTTTCATGCAGCATATCGGTCGTAGCAACGAGGACCATGCTTCCGAAAGGAAACACGGCACAGTCATCAAGGGTCTGTCCGGTTCCGATAATCTCACGGACAATCTCCTTCAATGCCCTTTCATCCAACTTTTTTCATCTCCTTTCCCCGTTCTGTACGGTATTCACGGTAGATTTCCTCCACGAGAAGTGTCTTCTTCTCCCGCTCATACGCCCTCTGCTCCTCTTCCCACGTCCGTATGGCCGTATCCAGCTTGTCCCGTTCGGCAGTTGCGGTCCCTGCTTTCATCATAACACCAGCCACCTCGGCTGAGAGAAGTGGCACGGAAGCATCCCGGAAGATCGCTTCAAGCTGGGGATCGAACTGGGCTGACCGTGGCAACCTTGCTACAAGCCCCCCGATACCTGATCCTGCAAGTTCCCGTGCGGCATTCTTACCCCAGACATCAATCCTGTGCACGTAGATGAGATCCCCTTCCTTTATCCCCAATTCTTCGGAGAGAGACCGCATCCCTTCACGGGTAAGTGAAGGCAGGAGTTTGAGCCTGACATCCTGCTCACCAGGACCTATCGTATCATGAGCCCTGATCTTTTTCATCCGTTTCCGCAGTTTTTCGCTGTTCCGTTCCTCACGGCGGATCCTCTTTTTAAGGCTCGCAATAATTGCATCACGCTTGACAATTTCTGCATCTCTCCGGAATGACAGGTCCTGCTGAGACCGGATTTTTTGGACCCGCCCCTGGAGCCTTATTATCTCGTGATCTTTTTTCTGAATCTCTTCCTGCAGGTCCTTGATAATAACTTTCAGCCGTTTTACCGTGCCATCCAGAACCCGTATCCTTTCATCGATTCTCGCATCGATCTCCATCTTCGGAGCCTCAACCACAGGTCGGGTTGGCCTGCCTTTCATGTCCGAGAGGACCTGTTCAAGGGACTGCCCCCTTACAATTCCTGCCCTCACTTCATCCAGGTCATTTCCCGGGGGGACCCTTCTGATAAGGTTCTGGAACTTGTTCCGGTAACTGCGGAACGCTTCCATCGCTGCAGCAAGGGCATCCCGTTCATGATCATTCTGATATGGAAAAGGGGCAGTCAGCTCATGCTTGATCTCCACACTCATATCCTGGCGGGGAGAGTACGCAATCCCGTTGAATGCTCTCCGGATCTTTTCGACTGAAAACGGCATCTCGTGGACATCAGATGCAATGACGAGGGGTTTACCAACGCGATATATAGCCTCGATCACATCAGACATGCCCATCTGGCGTGAACTGGCAAGATACAGAAGATTTCCATCCAGGTCAAGCGCCGCAATTGCCGTTGTGGTTCCAGGATCTATTCCGACGATCAGGTAGCGTGGTTTTCCCGATAGTGCTCTGAACATGATCCGCTCAAGCCTCTTTCCACTGATCCTGACCTGTACATCAGCTCCACGATAGGTGGTCACAGGAATCTGGTCCCGGAGGGCATGGACAATGAATGCAACCCGGCTGTTACCGCCAAACGCCCGTGTCTCCTTTTTCCGGTACCGGAGCCCAGCTGCAACGAGTGCCATCTCAATCTCGCGGGCTTTCTGCTGGACCGATCCATGGATCTTCCGGACGTACCGGTTCTGGCTCCATCCCCCTTTCCCTGGTGAGCGGTGCCTGCTAACGATGATCTCGCTCGTGTTCTCAAATGCAATCACCTCTGCCCCTGCACCCAGCCCGGCAACCCTCGCAATGGTCCGGGCTTCATCAAAGGGATCGAACCGGTTGAAACTGATGTTGAACCTGCTTGCTACCTTGCCAAGACTCTCTTTCCGTTCCCCGCCTGTCACCTGTACGAGGCGAACGGAAGGAGGGAGGGCCTGGAGAAAGGTGTACAGATCATGCTGGTCAACCGCTATCTCCTGCAGGCTGTCTACCGCAAGGATATCAGGTCTCTCTTCTGAGAGAATCCGGAAGAGCCGGAAACCGGTAACTTCTCCCTCTCCGACAATCTCGCCCTCATCCATCCGGACGAGGGCGTACATCGGGCGACGTGATTTTGATCGTACAGAACCCTTGATGATGTCGATCCCAAATACTCTCATCCCGTCACCATCTCGTATGCCTCAACCGGAGAAATATCAACACGATACCTGCGGCTGAAATACCGTGTGATGTTGCCAAGGTCCCGTATCAGCAGCTCGTCTGCATTGGTATGATCGGTGCTGACCCACTGGGGCCAGTCGATAATATAGCAGCGGGATCCATCATGCATCACATTATATTCTGAGAGATCGGAATGAATGACTCCCAAGCCATATGCTTTTCTCACATTTTTTATGATTTCAAGCAGGACCTCTCTGGGATCTTCGAGTGAACACCGGTTGAGCATAGCCCCTGGAATGAACTCCATCACGACGGTATGTCGGTTGATATCGACCGGGAGAGGAACACTGACGTCAGGATGGAGGGTGTGAAGCGCTTCGTATTCCCGCTCTGCAGAGAGGCGTGAGGCAAGAAGCCATGGGCAGTTTCCTTCTTCAGGGATATAGTCACGCGTAACTCTGGCCGACTGAAAGGATCGCTGGCCTACATGATGGAATTTGAGTGCAACGGGTGAAAGCCCGAGACCTTCGTAGACCACCGATTCTTTCCCTTCGCCGATCATACATCCAAGGGCCTGAAGGGTACTCTTTTTTGATAATGAAATCAATGCCAGGGCATCATATCCCTGAAAGATCAGCGAATAGCCCTCATAGGGAACAGTATCGAACCGTACAAAACCCCAATCCATCAGCCTGCCCAGACGGTAATTCACCTCCGACTCAGAGAGGCCTATCGTTTTCTTGATGATATCAAGCGGGACCCAACGATAGCGGCGCATCAGCCGCTCTAGGATGAGAAGTATGCGAACCTCATATTTATGGAGCTCCCGGATCTGGTTGGCTGAAATTGCCATATAATCTACACAATTTTATCTATACTGGTGATAAAGGTTGATCTGATACCCTCTCATGCTCTGCAGCAAATGCCGTCGCCAGGCAGTCATCTACCAGCGGTATTCAGGGCTTCATCTCTGTAAAGCCCATTTTATTGCCGATTTCGAGTCAAAGGCAAAGCGTGCGATACGGAATCACCGATGGATCGTACCAAACGACAGGATAGCCGTGGCATTATCAGGAGGAAAAGACAGCAGTGCCCTCCTGTACTTTCTGAAAAAACTCCTGGGAGAGAGAAGGGATGTCAGTCTCTCCGCGATAACCATTGATGAGGGGATTAAAGGATACCGGGATAGTCGGATCGCAGCGAGTATTGCTGAATCCATCGGTACAGATTTGATTGTAGGTTCCTTTGATGAGATGTTCGGGATAACCATCGACGAAGTGGTCAGGGCAAAAGGAGACCGGCTTTCATGCTCGTATTGTGGGGTTCTGCGGCGCCAGTGTCTGAACCGCATCGCAAAGGACCATGGTGTTACAAGGCTTGCCTTAGGATTCAACCTTGATGATGAAGCCCAGAGTGTGCTGATGAATGTATTGAGGGGGGATGCTGAACGCCTTTTGAGGCCGTGCAATCCAGTTGGTGGCCTCGTTCCGAGAATTCGCCCATTCCACTATAGTCCGGAACGGGAAGTAGCATTATATGCATACCTCCATGTGGAAGGATTTGAGATCGGACGCTGCCCTTATTCTCATAATGCCCTGAGGGCCGATGTGCGTTCAGTCCTGAATGACTATGACTGGCGTCATCCGTCCACGAAATATGCCCTGGTGAACCTGGGGGAACGTCTGGCCTCATCCGGCTTGAGCCCAGAAACCATAGCTGGGTCTTGTCCGGATTGTGGAGAGCCATGTTTAGGGGAATGCCGGTCGTGCAGGATGCTGCGCGAGGTGCACCATGTCTGATAGCAGGAGGGGGATGCTCTGGAAACTCTTTCATGCTTCCCGCAGGGCAAAGATATCGCTCTTCTTTTTCCTCTTTGCTATCCAGATTATCGCATTCACCTCAATCTTTCATTATGCCTACCCGATACTCGAAGGAAAGCCCGTTAGCTGGCCTAACGCCCTGCTTTTCGTCCTTGAGACAGTTACCACGGTAGGGTATGGTGATCTCCTCCCGTTTAGCAATGAATTAACCATCCTTTTTGCCATCATTGTCATGATCACAGGGATCCTCCTGATTTTCATGGTTATTCCCCTTCTCCTTGTGCCCTACTTGAGTACGATCTTCCTCTCCGCCCCACCAAAAAAACTCCCCCATGAACTTCATAATCACGTCGTGATTGTTGGATATGGTGAACTTACAAAAGCTCTTCTCGCAAGCATCCGGATATCTGATCTTCCGGTTCTTATCGTGGTTAGCACACCCGATACAGCCCGTCTCGCCGGAAGGGAATCGGGTGCGAAAGCCTACGTAATATGGGGGGACTACACCGAACCGGAACTCTGGTCGAATGCATGGGTAAAAAATGCCCATTCCGTAATAACATGTGAGGATGAGCGGACGAACGCTGCAATCATTCTTGGAATCCGCGGAATGGTTTCAGGTACAATAATCGCAGTGATCGATAAACTTGTGCTCGAACGCTATCTGAAATATGCAGGTGCAGATTACGTAGTTTCTGCAAAACACGTTACCGGACAGATCATTGCCCGGCATGCAGCACTCACCACGCACGTCGATACCATTATCGAAGAGACCATCAATGAAAAGATACCGAACGGGCGCCTCGAGAATGAAGAGAACCGCCTGCGTATCATCAACCTTCCCATTCTGCCGGGTTCATTGGCAGATGGAAGAACACTCCGGGAACTCGATCTTTTCAATCGATATGGTTTCTATACGCTTCTCCTCTTCAGCGGAAGCAATTTCCGCCTTTATCCGGGCGGCGAGGAGCGACTCGATTCCTCAACGATGCTCCTCCTCATTGGCCCTCTTAAGCAGGTGGAGGAGATGGTACGACAGGAATTCATGCCTCATTCGTGGGAGAAGGAGATAGCCCTGATTGGAGGATTTGGTGATGTCGGACTTTCTGTATACCACGAACTCACCAGCCTTGGCATCGAATGTATCGCAATCGACAGGAAAAAGCACGGGGTCACCCAAGTGGTAGGAAATGCCGAGGACGAGGCGACACTCCGGGAAGCACACATTGAAGATGCGAAATATTTCATTGTTGCCCTTAACGACGATGCACTTAACATATTTACCACGCTGATCGCAAAGGATCTCAATCCCAATATGAGGATCCTTGCCCGTGCTAACGAACCGGAATCCGTGCCTAAACTCTACCGGGCTGGAGCTGATTACGTGGCACTCCTCCCCTCAATTGGTGGCCAGATTATCGGTGGGGTCGTGTTATCAGATATCGTCCATGTTATCCTGAATCTCCCAAATGGCCAGGTCGTTGTCCGAAAACACGTCCGTTCAAGTATAGGAAAAATTACCGGAAGTATAGAGAGAAAGACCGGTGTTCAGATTATTGGTATTGAAGGAGAGACAAGATCGGTAGTCAAACCGCATCCTGATGAAACGACAAACAAAGGTGATACCGTAATCGCCGTTGGAAATCCTGCCGATATAAAAAAGCTGATACGAATGCTTTAGGAGAGAGGGATGTTGGATAATGAGTATGGTTGTGCACTGGGAACGATCGAGGAGATGATCCGCTATGTTATCTGGAGTAGTGGTGCCACTGGTATCGTTATCGGGATTTCAGGAGGGATTGATTCTGCAGTATCAGCAGTCATGTGCTGTAGGGCAATCGGAGGTGAACGGGTTTTTGGCTTCACACTCACAACTTCCGTAACGAGGGATGAGGATCTTCTGGATGCAGCTGAACTGTGCAGGAGCCTTGGCATGCATCACAGGATTATGAGCATCGAACCTTTCCTCTCATCATACCATCAGATACCCGGGTATGTGGAAACACCCTATCTTCTCGGAAACATCATGGCGAGAACCAGGATGGTGATCCTCTATTACCATGCAAACAGGGACAACCTCCTTGTGTGCGGCACATCGAACCGGACCGAATACTTACTCGGGTACTGTACCAAATATGGGGATAATGCTGCAGATCTTCAACCGATTCTTCACCTTTACAAAACAGAGGTCTTTGAGTATGCCCGTGAACTTGGGATCCCTGATACCATCATCAAAAAGACTCCCTCTGCTGGTCTCTGGGAGGGCCAGAGCGATGAAGCTGAAATAGGGCTTACCTACCCCGAGATAGATTCGGCATTGAAAGCACTTGAAAAAAATCGCTGGGAGAGCACGAATCGGCTTGAAGAAAGAGTGCTTGCTCTCGTGAATAAGAGCAGGCACAAGCGTTCGAATCCCCCTAACCTCTCAAGGCTTCCCTGATGATATCCGATGCCTGATCAGGGTGGTTCAGGAAGCCGAGGTTATCAGTCCCGATCATCTCATAAATGCCGCCTGAGGGCAGGGGCAGCCCCCACCTGATCGTTCCTGCATCCATTACCCGGAGGTCAGGGACACGTGAATAGGCCGGATTTTTTAAAAAGGTACCATCAGACATTTCGTAGTAGGCGGCACCCCTCTTCCTCTCGTATTCACCATATTCACTCTCAAATGCAGTTGAGACTATATTGGCCATGATGAGATCGGTCTCTCCGGCGTTAATGGTGACATGGCCATATCCTGGTGGAACAATAATGATATCCTTCTCAAGAGCATCCACAAGTATCACGTGGGAGAGGTTTCTCTCTTGGAGGATGTAATGAGCGTGCCCGATGAGGACCTCATAGATCTCAGGAAATCCCATCCCGGAAGGTGAGGCAGGATGATAATGCCCTTTGGTCTTCACGCGTTCGCCGCATATGTCGCGTGATACAATTGCTGTGATGTCATATCTCAACCGTTGCGAGAGTAGCCATTCCCTGTCGGAATCATTCAGGGCAAGATCCCGGTACATAAAATAAAGAGGGCCGGCCTCTTGGCAGTCCGGAGCGGCCAGCACCTGCCGCATATCCACTATATCCCTTATTTCAGGTTCGGGTAAGGGACCAGCCCAGCCTCGCATCACTTCTTCCTTTTCAGTATCAAGAAATAATAACCTGCCGCTACGACTGCCACGGTCAATACTGAAATGAGCAGGATTGCCATAACCGGTGAGGTCTCTTCAACAGTTACCTTCACCTTCATGGTATCTGAAATCTGACTATTTCCAAGAGCATCCCTGTACCGAATCTCGGAATCGAGACCGTACTCCTTTGGAGTTGCTGAGTTATCGACGCTCACTTCGTATCGGGCGACCGCTGATTCACCAGGGGCAAGATCTCCGAGGAACGCAGTATCGTCGTTGCTGGTGAAAGGGTCCACAGCACTGATACGAGACTGGGCACTGAATGCTATACCGGATCCCATATTCTGATAGGTTACCTCAATTACTTGTTTATCACCTGCCCTGATTGGGCTGGGATTCCCGGTTACCACAAAACTGATCTTTCCATGGACCGGTACTCCAATACTCGTGATTTTTGACGACATCTGTGATCCCGATTCGTCATTATAGACAAGGAAGACATCGAGCGGGTAACTCTGGTTGCCAGCCTCGCTGGAGATAGAGACTTTGAACCTGGTGTCAACCGTTCCATTGATGGGAAAATCGCCGATATAGATGCTACTGTCCGTGGGGATTATCGGACTATTGCCATTCCGCGCAATCTTGACAATAGCTGATGTGGCATTCACGTGACCGTTATTCTTCAGCTGCATCACCAGATACCCTTCGTTTCCGGCATTCAGATACTCGGCACTGAAGGATTCTACCGATACATATGCTTCGGGTTTTATCGTGATTGGAAGGTCGATAGTCTCTTTCACTTCTTTGTAGGTATAGGTGATACTGTCCTGTCCATACTGCTCGGCAGTTCTCAGATAGGTATACTCGATAACAAGGGGAAGAAGATACTCCCCTGCCGGTGCATTCTCATCGATCTTTGCCACAAACGCCACCTGTACACTTTTTCCCCCTCCAATATCCCCAACAAGCTGCGGATCTGATTTGACAATGAGTGGTGCATCTCCGGGAAGAAGAGTTGCCCTTACCAGTTTCGCGGTATTTGGTAGATCATCTCTCTCGACAATTCCTGACAGTACAAACTTGATGTCGATAAGACCCCGGTTTTCAACATTCACTTTAAAGACTGCGTCCTGCCCGGGTGAGAACTCGTTTGTTCCGGCGATAGCCGCTGTAATTTCAGGTCCGCCAGACAAATACTTTGTCCCGGCCATTACCGGAGAGGAGATTAGAGCAATAAAAATGACTAGAATTGCCAAAAGAGTGATTTTCATAATATTTCACTTGTTGTTATTATGATAACAACATTTAATAACGGAACCTATATATATGTATTCAATGGCTGAACCAGCAGCTCAAGCAGTGGCAATTGCTGAATCGCTCAAATCTTTAGGACTTACAAAGTATGAAGCGCTGGTATACATCGCTCTTCTCCAGGCTGCAGGTGCTACGGCAACTGAAATACACGAGCTGTCCGGGGTACCCCGCGCATCGGTATACCCCGTGTTGGAACGTCTTTCCCAGAAACAGCTAGTATCGGTCTCGAATACCTCTCCAAAACGGTTCAATCCCGAACGTCCGGATGATGCGATTGAATGTCTTCTCCATTCGGTTGAAAACGATGCAGCGAGGGCCAAAAAGGTCCTGAACCGGATCTACTCTCAATCGTCAAAGATCGAGAAGGGGGATCAGGAGTTAATCTGGAGCATACACGGCGGCGACCACATTCGCCTCCGGTTACTGGAAATTCTCCAGGCTGCAGAAGAGAGTGTTCTCATTATCTTTTACTGGGACCATCTCAAGGGAGAGCTGGTCGAGAGATTGCTTACTCTCAAAAAGGAGGTGAAGGTAGAGATAATCACCGATGGCTGGTCTGGCCCTGTCCCCGGGCAGATCAATGTCCTTGTCAAAGCCCCTCCAAAAGAGATCCAGAAAGAACCGGTAACAAACTGGCAGGCAGGTTGTGTTTTTATTGTTGATAATAAAAAGGCAATGGTGGTCATGGGTTCAAAGGATGAGGGATTCACCGGGCTTTATTCAGAATCAATGGGCTTTGTCCGGTTTTTTACCAT
>JAJRBU010000063.1 GCA_028679315.1 Methanoregulaceae archaeon | reverse complement strand
TTGGTACGTGATCAGAAGTCCGATGGCCCAAAAGCCGATCCGCAAGGCCCAGCCGACGACGCGCAGCGTCCGCTCGCGGTGGACGAGCTCGGTACCGCCGACCTTGAGATGCACCTTCGCGTCCGCCAGTTGCAGAAGGCGCCGCGTGATGGCGCGCGCGACGACCCGGAGGACCCACAGCACGACGAGGTAGACCAGCGTGGCGCCACCCGCCCACGCCGCGGCGCGCGCGATCAGCTGCGTGTCGCGTGCTTCCTTCGTCTCCGCGATCGCCTTCTCGAGCGCCTGCGCACCGGCGTGCGCCACGCTTTCGAGCGTCTCGCCGGCCAGCGGATCGGCGTCGTCGTTGGCGATGACGAAGGCGAGTGCGCCGTCGATCTTGACGACCGCACCCTGCGGAATGCTCTCGATCGTGACCTTGCCGTCGCCGCCGCGCTCGAGTAGCGCGTCGATCCGCTTGCTGGCGGTCTCCGCGCGCTCGATGGGCGGCACCCCGAGGAACACCGAACGGAAGGAAAAGACGGGCCGGTTGAAGACAACCAGCCGCCCCTCGGGCCGCCGCTCGCCGGCAGGGGTCGCCCTGGTCGCCGTGGCGTTCGCTGCCGGCGCTGTGAAGCCGGCTGCCGGCGCTGTGGATTGGGGCGCGTGCAGCTGTGCGTCTTCCGCAGCCCGCGCGATGCCGGCGAACGTCAGGACAGCGGCGAAGACGGCCAGCGCAAATCCGCGGGCCGCGACCGTTGCGCGGCGTCGACTGCGCACCGCCACGCCGGTCGGGACGGCATTCATGTCGTCATCGCGTGTACGCGCGGGCCGGCGAGGTCGACTCGTTGCCCCGCTCGCGTTCGGCACGCCGCGGATGCACCGCCGGCCGAAGCGATCACACGTTCTGCTTCGCGAAAACCTGTTGCAGCTCGCCCGACTGGTACATCTCGCGCATGATGTCGCAGCCGCCGATGAACTCGCCGTTCACGTAGAGCTGCGGGACGGTGGGCCAGTTCGAGTATTCCTTGATGCCCTGGCGGATCTCCGGATCCTGGAGCACGTCGACGGCGAGGTAGTCGTTCACGCCGCAACGTTTGAGAATCTCGACCGCCGTCGCCGAGAACCCGCACTGCGGGAACTTCGGCTGCCCTTTCATGTACAGCACGACCCGGTTCGTCGTGACCTGCGTGCGGATGGTGTCCTGGATGCTCATGGGGCTTCGCTCCGTGGCGCGTGGAGCAGCGATTCTACCGCAACACTGCGCGCGCGGTGGCGCGGGCGCCGACGACGGGCCGCTCGGCGCGTCCGCGCTTCCGGCGGTCGGCCGCCGGGCCATTCACCATCGCCGCACACCCGCTCGCGGCAGGTGGCGACCGCTACTCTTTCACCGCCCCCGTCAATCCCGAAACGTAGTACTCGACGAAGAACGAGTACAGCACGGCCACCGGCAGCGACCCCAGCAGCGCGCCGGCCATCAGCGAACCCCAGTGATACACGTCGCCCTCGACGAGCTCGGTGACGACGGCCACCGGCACGGTCTTCACTTCCGACGACGAGATGAACGTCAGTGCATAGATGAATTCGTTCCACGACAGCGTAAACGCGAAGATGCCGGCGGAGATGAGGCCCGGTACCGCGAGCGGCAGAATGATCTTGACCAGAATCTGCAGGCGGCTCGCGCCGTCGATCAGCGCGCACTCTTCGAGCTCGAACGGAATCGACTTGAAGTACCCCATCAGCAGCCAGGTGCAGAACGGAATGAGGAACGTGGGGTAGGTGAGGATCAGCGCGAGCCGCGTGTCGAACAAGTGGAGCTTGTAGATGGTCGCTGCCAGCGGAATGAACAGGATCGAAGGCGGCACCAGGTAGGCGAGGAAGATGCTCATGCCGACGAAGCGCGCACCCTTGAAACGCAGGCGCTCGATCGCGTACGCGGCCAGCACGCTCGCGAACAGCGACAGGACCGTCGCCACCACCGACACCAGAATCGTGTTCCACAGCCAGTCCGGATAGGAGGTGTCGAACAGCAGCTTCTTGATGTGCGCGAGCGTCGGATTGTGCACCCAGAACGGATTGTGCTCGCGCGAGAGCAGCTCCTCGTTCGGCTTGAAGGTCGTGATGACCATCCAGTAGAAAGGAAACAGCAGCACGATGAGGAACACACCCAGCGGCACGAACACGGTGACGATGCGCCGCGGCAGCGAAACGAGGTAGCTCATCCCCTGCGTGTCGACGGGCTCCGTGGCCGCAACCTTGACGTTGCTCACTTGTCGGCCCCCCCTTGCTGCCACGCGCGGCGCTGCAGCCCGAAATACGACACCAGGATCGCCGCGAGCAGGAACGGCACCATCGCGGTGGCGATCGCTGCGCCCTCCCCGAGATTCCCGCCCGGAATCGCGCGCTGGAACGACAGTGTTGCCATCAAGTGCGTGGCGTTGAGCGGTCCACCGCGCGTCAGGACGTAGATCAGCTGGAAGTCGGTGAACGTGAACAGCACGGAGAACGTCATCACGACCGCGATGATCGGCGTGAGCAGCGGCAGCGTCACGTGGCGGAACTGCTGCCACGGCGAGGCGCCGTCGAGGCTCGCCGCCTCGTAGTACGACGGCGAGATCGTCTGCAGCCCCGCGAGCAGCGTGATCGCGACGAAGGGCACGCCGCGCCAGATGTTCGCGGCGATGGTCGAGAACCGCGCGGCCCACGGCTGGCCCAGGAAGTCGATGTACGTGTCGATGACGCCCATCTTCACCAGCGCCCAGCTGATGATCGAGAACTGCGAATCGTAGATCCACCAGAAGGCGATCGCGGACAGCGCCGTCGGCACGATGAACGGCAGCAGGACGATGGCGCGGAAGAAGGCCTTGAACGGCAGGTGCTTGTTGAGCAGCAGCGCGAGCCAGAGGCCCAG
>JAJRBU010000143.1 GCA_028679315.1 Methanoregulaceae archaeon | reverse complement strand
CTGCGGGGTCGAGACCATGTAGATGCTCCCGGTGTCCTGGGCGATCGCACTCAGCGTTACAGAGACCTGGGTGGTGCTCCCTGCCGATACCGCCACCGTCCGTGAGACACTACTGTACCCGGACTTGCTGACGTAGACCGTATGGGATCCCGCGAACAGGTTGCTGAACGTGCAGGGGGTAATCTGGGATGAGCCGCCGTCAACGACCGCGGTCGCGCCACTGGGATTCGAGTACACCACGATGCTCCCGTAGTTCTGGACCGGGGTCAGGTAGGCTGTCACGGGGATGGTCTGCCCCTCGGCTGGGTTGCCAGGGAGGCTTGTCGTCCAGGTATCATACCCTGAGAGCGAGATGCTGACCTTGTGGCCTGGGGTCCCCGTGCTTGCAACCTCGACCGTTACCGGGGTGGTGCCTTTGTATACATTATCAAAGTACACGCTCCCCCCGGAAGGAACCGAAGAGATGGAGTAGTATCCCTTCCCGCCCCCGATCGGGGTGGTTACCTGGGTCACCGGGATGTAGACGAGCTGTGCATTGATCGGGATCGTCTGCCCGCTGGCAGGGTTCCCCTGGTAGGCCTGCTCCCAGTCGTTGTACCCGGACTTTGTGACCGTGATCGTATGCGAGGGATTTCCTGTTACGTATACCGGGAACGTGACCGGGGTCGTTCCCTTGTAGGACCCATCAAACGTCACTGCCCCGCCGGAAGGCTCGGAGGTGATCTCGAAGTACCCGGTTTCACCGCCTACCACTGCCTCATCGGCCATTGCCGCGAAGCAGAAGAGGCTGCAGCCAAGGATCAGGAGGACCAGGCTGCCCGCGCTGAATTGAGAACGGATTGTCATACCATCACCGTAATAATGGGAATGGGTGTCGTACTCGTATAAATAATCAACCGGATCGAACCGGGAACACGCTCCCGCCCGCCAGGGTCATTTCTCAGTCTCCTGGTCTTTCAAGGTCACACGCCGATCTCCCGGTATGGTGCAGGCAGCCCGGGATGCTTCGTATAGGCCTCCTCGTCACCATGGCTGCCATCCCTTCGCAGGTGCTGGAGAGGAGGAATATCCTTCTTATGCAGGCGGGGAGTATCACACGCCGCCCCGGGCGGCCGGAACGCCAGGAAACGGGGCTTCCCACCAACCCTGAAACCGAGACATGGCATCCGCTGTGCACCGGGAGGCATGTCCCCCACATGGACGCGTCACCCGCTACTGTATCCCTGTCGCTTCATGACCCGGGCAAGCCTGGTAATCCCCTCGTGGATGGCTTCAGGTCCCGCGTTTGAGAAGTTCAGCCGGATCGTGTCATCACCTCCGCCGTCCACATAGAACGGGACCCCGGGGAGCACCGCCACCCCTTCCCGGACCCCCTCGGTAAAGACCTTCATCGATGAGATCCCCTGCGGGAGCGTGCAGAAAAGGAACATCCCTCCCTCGGGCCGGGTGTGGGTCATTCCCCGGGGCATCAGGTCATCGAGGAGCTCGCACATCAGCCGGCACTGCTCGCCATACACCCTGGAGACAGCCCGGATATGGGAATCGAGGTCGGTAGCCGTAAGGTAGCGGTGGAGTACGAGCTGGCAGAAGAAGTTCGAGTGGAGGTCGGCAGCCTGCTTTGCGGTGTTGAACGCTTCGAGCACGGGAGGGGGTGCAGAGATCCAGCCGATCCGCATCCCCGGGGCTACGATCTTTGAGAACGAGCCGGACATGATCCCTTGCTCAGGGAGGAACCGTTTTACCGGGAGCCGGGGCCTGCCGTCAAAGAAGAGATCGCCGAAGGCATCGTCTTCGTAGAAGAGGGTCTCTGTCCCGTCAAGGATCTCGCCGATCGCCTTCCGGGAGGATTCGGTATAGGTCCTGCCGGACGGGTTCTGGGAGTTTGGGATCCCATAGAAGAACCGGACGGGATGCCGCTTGACCAGCGCACCGAACCGCTCCAGGTCCGGGCCTTCATCGGTCAGCGGCACGGTATGGATGACCGGCTCGTACAGGGAGAACGCCTCGATCGCACCCAGGTACCCGGGCCGTTCCATCCCGAGATGGTCGCCCGGGTCGAGAAGGATCTTTGCCACCAGGTCGAGGCACTGCTGGGAGCCGTTCACGATCTGGATCTCGGACGCCTCGGCCAAAAGCCCCAGGCGGCGCCGGTAGCGGTCCGCAATGTACTCCCGGAGCGGCAGGTAGCCGTCCGTTGTGCTGTACTGGAAGGCGGTCCTCCCCTCCTCGTTGAGGACTTTGCGGGCTGCCCGGGCGAGCCCCTCCAGATCGATCTGGTCAGAGGAGGGGAGCCCGCCCGCAAACGAGATGATCCCGGGCTGTGACGAGACGCGGAACAGCTCCCCGAGAAATGACGGGGGAAGCCCTCCCATCCGCCTGGCGAAACGATACTCCATCCGGCTGCACCTGTTGTTCTATGGGAGACGATGAGGCAAAAAGGGCACGGGAGCGATCCCTGCCTGGGTATGGCAGTTAGTCATTATTCGAACGATAAATCCGTCCGATCGGACCGAAAAACCGGGAAATTCCCGGGATTTCAAAAGATTTAAATCGCATTACAATGAGATTTTTCCCGATACATATGGATTATTTCGGTCTGATGAAAGGGTTCCTGCTCTCTCCCGTGGAGACGTTCCGGTCGGTGAAGGAGACGGATCTCGGGGACTCCCTCGTATACTACCTGATCCTGCTCGTGATCAATGCCATCCTCTCCGCGATCGTCGGCATTGCCATGGTGAGTGCGGTATGGGCAACGTTCTCAGGACTCTCCGAGTCGCTGGGCCTCCCCCTCCCGGCGGTGGCAGGGTTCGGGGTGGTCGTCTTTGCGATCGTGATGATCATCGTCCAGTTCATCTTTGCGTTCATCATCGCCGCATGGCTCCACCTGTTTGTCTATCTCCTCGGCGGGAGGAAGGGGTACCTCCAGACGCTCAAGTCCGTGACGTTCGGCTCCACCCCGGCCATGCTCCTCGGCTGGATCCCATTCATCGGGTTCCTGGCGGGGATCTGGACCATTGTCCTCGAGATCTTCGGGATCCGGGAGCTCCAGGAGATGGCAACCGGAAAGGCTGTACTTGCGGTTCTCATTGCATTCCTGGTGATTGTCGTGATCATCATCGCGATTGCTGCCCTGTTCTTCATCGCATTCTCTGAGGTAGTGATGCAGATGTCACCAAGACAGATCACTGGCATCTGATCTTTTTTCCAATGAAAGTGCCTCCGGCACTTTCATCCTATGCTCGACCGAACGGTGGTCATGCGTGTTACCATGACAATGGCTCCGCCATTTTCATTTTGTATGCGTGTGTCTCGAAGAGAATCATGTAATTTTTCTACAGAACCTGCATTTTTCTCTGAGGCAAAGCCGCGATCGGTTCTGCTGGCCAGGGCCTGTCATCAGGCAGTGATCTGATCACCCCTGCACCCATCCACCATTTTTTGGGGAATCGGGTCCCATGAGCTGGTATGGAACGGAATAGTGCCCCCTTTGAGGACGTCGTCGCCTTCCACGGGCATGCATGCCCGGGGCTTGCGATAGGCTACCGGGCAGCCCGTGCAGCACTCCAGGCTCTCTCCGTTGATCGGCCGGTGGACGAGGAGCTCGTGGCAATCGTCGAGAATGATGCCTGCGGGATCGATGCCATCCAGTACATTGCCGGGACAACGATGGGCAAAGGGAACCTCATCTTCCGGGACTACGGGAAGCGGGCCTGGACCTTCATCAACCGGCGCACCGGAAAAGCAGTTCGGGTCGCCGAGAAGCCCGACTTCTTCGAGAAGAAATCTGATCCACGCCTCTCGGATCTGAGAAAAAAGGTGATGGCAGGAGCAGCGACGAGCGATGAGCAGCAGGAGTATTCCCGGTTGAGCGACCGGTACATCCGGGACCTCCTCTCCTTCCCTGCCGAAGAGATGTTCACCATCCGGGGGGTGACCGCTCCGGTCCCCGAGAATGCACGGATATTCCGGTCGGTCACCTGTGCGTCCTGCGGGGAATCGGTCTCCGAGTCCCGGGCACGGGTAAAAGACGGGAAGATCGTCTGTATCCCCTGCCATGACCACTATACCCGCGGGTGGGGATAGCGGGTAGTCACCAACGCCACCGCTGCGGGGATCAGAAAGGAAAAATCCCCGGGATCTCCGATACTACCCACCTCTCTTTGAAAGGAGTGAACACATGGGATGAACTGCCACGCGACCGGGTGAATCTATGGCAGGGAGGCAATCGAATTTGACGATACCCGAAGAACAGAACTATCCCGGAAAAAAGCTATCCTGGAAAAAAGGTCCGGTTACTCGCCAACACCACAGATGGCGAGCTGGTACATCCAGTCAAGGAGCCGCGGGCACTCGATCACCACGCACTCCATGTCGCACCCGATACAGGGGATCAGCTCCTCGCCGGCAAGCAACTGGTTCGGGTCGACCGGGCGCCTCTTGGCCTTCAGGACGAAGGTCTTGATCCCTTCTTTCCGGAACTCGATCCGCTCGATCATCCCGCTGTCGAGGAGTTTTTTCACGATCCTCGAACATTTCCGGCTGTCGACCCCGAGGATCTTCCAGAGATCGCTCTGGAGGAGACCCTCCGGTTTTGCCTGGATCACCTTCAGGGCATCATCATCGGTCTGGGGCATGGTCCTTCAGGCGCTTGGGGCGATCGAGAGGATGTTGTTGCCGCGGATCACGACTGTACCAAGGTTCCTGCCGCGTTGCCCATCGACCAGCTCGGTGGTCTCGTCCATGTGGATGTTTAAGTATTCATCCACCGCGACCAGTCGCCCCTGGAGCTTCCGGTTGTCATCCTTTATCTCGACAAGGATCTTCGTGTCCACAAGGGAGAAGACCTTCTTTATTGGCAGCACGATCCCGTTTACCATCTGCCTTTCTATGGGGATGTGAGGATATTAAAGGTTCCCTAACCGGTACAGGGCAGGAGCGGAGCG
>JAJRBU010000070.1 GCA_028679315.1 Methanoregulaceae archaeon | reverse complement strand
TCTGATACGAACCGGGATGGATAGTGAAGTAGAAGGTATCGAATGCTGCACGGTGATTCTGGCAGAATGGAATCCCGTTTCTCGGATCATCAGATCCATTCTCACTGACCGGTTTGATATGGGCAGCAGACAATAAGCCCCCGACATTCATGCTGCATACCGCACAACACCGCCCGTATCGCTTGAACACATCAAATGAAAACCTGGGATTCATTTCGTTCCGTGATGGGAGACTTCGCTTTCTTTTCTGATTGAGACTGAAGGGGATATCTTCTGAGAAGGACCCGTCTTTGGTATACTCAGGGATTTTGCCAGATTCGATCAGAAAGGTCTGGTTCGTATCATCCCAGTCCCTGACAAATCCCTTCTTCACATCTCTTCTCGTTGGATCTTTTTTCGATGTGGTGATCACAAAAACCGGGATATTGAATTTCTTTGCATTCTTTGTGGCAGTGATCTCATGGTCATCCTGGCCTCCACGACGGTTTGTCACCGGATATGGGTAGCGTATTGATGATTCAGACAGGTCTTCACGGAATTTTGTGCCTTTATGGAACACCGAGATGGTGATTCCTGAATTATCATTCGAGATTTTTGAGGTCCGTTCCTTGTCCACCCAGATTCCACCGGATCCTCCGTATATCCGGTAGGTATCTCTCAGGACGTGTGCCGGTATGTTCTGTCCCTTGTATTTTGCCTGAATTTCCCTCCATATTCGCTCCCGGTTCATGGTCTCGAAGTCAAAACTGGTATGGTCAACCTCGGAATGGGTCTTTTTCACGATCCGGAACCCGGACTTCTTCAGAAAATTATTGGATTGTTCACCCCCGGAATAGAGGGTGAGATCAAGAGGTTCCCCATTCGCAAAAATATTGGCTGTCCGGATAACCCATACCGGGGGATATTTTCTTCCCTCATACACCAGGGAATACTTGATAGATTCGTGTTCTTTGGGATAGCCTTCTCTATCGATGGTTGCCAACGCAGAGATGATGTGCTCCTTTTTGATAGTCCTGGGGATCCCGGGTGCCATTGTTATGTGAAATTGTTGGTTGCTCTACATAAATTGTGACGGTTTTAATAGAACGAGAGAATCCTCTTTTCAGTTCAATGCTGAAGATGTAAAATGGAGTGAGGAAGAATGCTGAATCCAGGCACTGCTGGAGACGGAGTATGATGAAGAGTAGCAGTCTATTTCCACATTGAATCAGGGGTTGTCTTTCACTGTAAAACCATGGGGCGGTATCCCGGTCGCAGTTCCAATCCCCTTTCTCTCTCGCCGAGGGTACCCGGACGACGGGAAGAGACGAATGGTGAGACCCCCTTTCCAGGCTGTCATGAGCACCGCGGCAACCCCTCAATCCTGTTGCAAACCATACCTTGCGGGGTGATTCACCATCATGGCCTCAATGTTCCATATGAATGTTCAGGGTCGCGAATGAACCTGACGAGGTTGAGGTCACCTTGTCGGCATACCCCTGGATGAGGAAGGAGCCCAGCTTGAGCAGGCCGGATGGATCGGTGAGGATCTCCTCCTCCCCGGGACGCTTGTCCGGGAGCGGGAGTGGGCTTCCCTCATACGAGATCGCGGCATCAAGGTTGAACTCATCGAACGATACCGTGACGTTCACGGGCCCGGATGCCAGCTGGTTATCGGTGATCAGCTCACAAGCTTCGGTGAGGGCCATCGACATCTGCCGGATCACCTCCGTTCGTGCCGCCCATTGTTCACCCTGGCGTTCCATGAAGAGGAAGATCTGGTCAGAGATCCTGCTCTCCGGATCGAGGGTGATGGTCACCCTCTTTTTGATCCCCAGCCGCATGACAAGGTTCAGAACGATGGCAATGACGGTGGCAAGCGAGAGTGCCGAGTCAAAGACCGGACTGATAAATCCGGGGACACCCTCGTACGCACCGGGGATGAGGTACACGCTGAGCCCGAAGATGAACGAGATCCCGATCACAAAGATCTTCCGGGAATCGAGCATCCTCGTGGTGATCGTCTGGATACCCCCGACGATGATGAACCCCGCCACATAGATCAGGCTTCCGCCGATGACCGGGCCGGGCATCAGGAGGAATACCATCGCGAGAACCGGGAGGAAGGCGAGCCCGATCAGGATCCCTCCCGTCACAAACCCGATATGCCGGCTCGTCGAACGGGTGGCAATGGAGAGGCCGATGTTGGACGAGGACCCCGTCTGCCCCATCCCCCCGATGAGACCGCCGATGGTCGAGGCAATACCATCGGCAAAGAGACCGGCCCTGATATTCATCATGTCCGGCCGCTTCCATTCGGTGTCATTGATCCGCTGGCAGATGGAGAATTCACCGATGCTTTTGACAAAGGTCACGAGACCTGCAACGCAGAACGGGATGATGAGTGCTGCCTGGAAGGAGAGGCCGAAGTACTGCAGGTCGGGAAACGACATCACCGGTGTTGACATGATCTGACCGAGCGGGTCTGGACCGGCAAGCCCGGTCGCAATACAGAGGACGTACCCGACAATCATGCCGATAATGAGCGGGAAGAGTCTGATATGGCCCCTGCCCCACACGGTTATTCCGATAATAACAGCGAGGGTGATACAGGAGATCAGCGTTGCGAGTGCTGACGGAGCGGGGTTCGCTTCAGTGATCCCAAAGAAGTTCGGCAAGGCATACGGGACGACGGCTACCCCGAGCATCATGATCACAAGGCCGGTCACCTCGACCGGGAAGAGGACCCGCAGGCGGTGGGCAATGCGGGAGAGGGCGACCTGGAACACCCCTGAGACCGCGGTCATCCCGTAGAGGAGCGAGAGGCCCCCTGACTGGACGGCAAGGATGGAGGCCGAAACATAATTCGGCCCACATACCCGGGGGACGAGGTACCCGGACCCAAACTCCCTATGTTTCACCGACTGGAATATCGTGGCAATCCCGTTTGCCAGCATCGACATGGAGACGAGAAATGCCGCCGCCCCTGCCTCCAGGCCGGCAG
>JAJRBU010000015.1 GCA_028679315.1 Methanoregulaceae archaeon | reverse complement strand
GGGATACAAGCGGACGGATTATCAGTACTCAACATCAGTGTCATCGACCCGGAGGCCTTCATCCCGGTCATAGGGGAGCGTTGCCCACAAAAGCCCGTCCTGTAGCCGATACCCGGCCTTCAGCACCATCTTTACCGGGGCAGGTATGATGAACCTGACCGGGGACAGCCCCTGACGGTATTCGTTCTCAACGACAACAAGCAGGGAATGCCCGCCATCCCGGGTGTAACAGTAATAGGGCAGGAGATCATCCGGGAGCGGGGCCGGATAGGACCGATCCGGGAGGACCCACCGTTCCAGACCCACTTCACGGATAATATCACTTCGGTTCATGATTACAAAACCAGATCAACGGTCAGACCCCAACCCTCATAATCCTGAAGATCATGACCTCCCTACCCCGGCTGACAATTATGGCTGGCAGGAGGGATGAGTATCCTGATGAATGCATAAAGAGAGCGAGGGAACTGAACGACCATGAGAGATGTTCCCTTCAATTACCGTTACCCTCCCAGGATGACCGTGATAGCGCTGATGATGATCCCGATACAGGATGAGGCGAACCCCATGATGATCTTCGATAGAAAATTCCGCTGCAGGGCTCTTGTGTAGCCGACACCAAAGAGGAGGAGTATCCCGCAGAGGTTCGATACGTTCAGGGCTTGCGTCACATTATCGATCAGGAAGAACGGAGCGACGACGATCAGCCCGGCACCTGCAGAGAGGAGGAAGGTGCCGAAGACGATGGTGAGGGCTCCAAGGGCAGAGAACTTTTCCCGCTCCTGCACGGTGGAGAGGAAGTGCACCAGTTTTTCATAGAGGTGGAGCCGGTTCTCCTGCGGAATATTCCGGAGGATCGTGTCATCCAGCTGCTCGCCAATCAGGGTGAGGGCAGGCTCCTTCTGCCCTGCCTTTTTCGAGAGCTCGATGGTCTTGTTCTCCCGCCTGATGATGTAATTCCGCTCCCAGAGATAGAAGAGGCCGTCGGCAATACCCCAGGCAATGCAGCAGAACAACGCGGCAAGGACGATCCTTGTAAGGACCCCTTGGAGGATGAAGGGGACCCCCCTGAGCATGCTCGTAAAGGTCATGGCGATGATGACCCCGTACATCACTTCCGCGCCTGTCCAGAACTTCCCAAGGTAATCGGCAACCCGCATATGCTCTCGCAAGAGATAGCCTGAATGTCATTCCTTTATTAAGGTATCTTTGAGCAAGGGGAACGGTTACAACGTTACAGGAGAGAGGGAACAAATTACTGTGAAAACAGGAACGCCGCTGCTATCGCCCCAAGGATTGGGCCGATCACATAAATCGGGAAATACCCCCAGAGATTGTTCCCCCCAAGCAGCCAGTCCCCCAAGTACGGACCGAACGTCCGTGCAGTATTGAGCGATGCACCTGCGATAGTGCCGGTCGTCGTGATGACCCCGCCGACCGTCAGGCCGATCTTGAGCCCGGCACATCCCGGTGGTGCCTTGCTGTTCACCGCCACCCCCATGATGACGAGCATAATCAGGAATGTCCCGATAAACTCTGCAAGAATCGCCTGGCCATAGCTGATCCCTGGGAAGGGGGCAGTAGCCCCAAGACCCCCCATCGTGACTGCGTCAATACCGGGGCTGGCTGCAAAGAGCAGACTCCCGATCGCTGCACCGATCAGGATGACGGATGAAGGTTTTGCCCGGCGAAAGGAGCAGTGGGACGAAGGGCATGTAATGTAGGAGAGAGAAAGGAGACCGTTACTCTCCTGGCTGCTGTGCTCTTATCTACACCAAATCCCGAATCCATTACCAGTATGACTCTGAAATGTGATGGTATGAGATGCCTGATGACGGATAGGAAATATTTCCTTCACAACAGCCTGAAAAGGAGATCCAGCCCCCAGATCCAGCCGGATACCTAAAAGTATAAATATTTATATCGTGTTTATTTGTTTGAGGTAATTAAGGTGGCAGATTTACCTGTAGCGGCAATTGTAAGAATTGCCAAGAAAAGTGGTGCAAAGAGAGTCGGTCGCGACGCAGCGATGATCCTCTCGGCAAAAGCTGAAGATTATATTGCACAGCTGACCAAAGAAGCGAACAAATTGGCGATTCACGCCGGAAGAAAGACACTGAAAGAAGAGGACGTGGAGCTTGCGGCAATGTCCGCGTAAGGCTCCCTCCTTTTTTTTCTCTTCATATTCTTATCACGATTCCTGATACAGCCGGGTCCGTGTGGTTTCACCCCTGAAAATATTCCTGTCACGCAGAGATTTTGTCGCCATGATTGTAGTGTGCGACAATTAAAAATGAGTTAAAAAATTTCCCGGGCAAATTTCCCGGGTAAAATCTCCCCGATTATAGCAATTTTTTCCCTGATTCAGCGCCCGGCAGGCAGGTGAAGACATCGGTGACCTTCATCACGAGCAGGGATTTTGCAGGGTACTCCTCCTTCTTTGCCTTCACCTTCTCCTTCATCTTCTCGTAATCAGCCCCGCTCGTCTTCACCTGTACCTTCCCCTTTATCTGGAAGCATTTCCTGCTGTCGGGCTCCCAGATATAGAGGGCAATGTGCGGGTTCTCCTTCACGTTTGCCAGGGTCTTGTTCATGTAGTTGTCGGCAAGCCAGATCGTGTCATCAGACACCAGCATCACGAATGCTATCGGGGCGACATTCGGAACTCCGCTCTTTGAGGCGGTGGCGACGGGGAAGAGCTTCACCTTCGCAAATGCCTCTTTCATCTCCTCATTCAGTTTTACCATTGGAATCACCTTTGTTCGGTATAGTAGTCCAATAGGTCGTTCTCCCTTTATTATTTTCGGAGAGTTTCCTCATTAAGAGGGATCGGGTAAAGTGGTCGGGTGAAGAGGTGCAAGTTCCTCTTGAAACGCCCTAGGAGTAGCCGGGCAGCCGCTGGATTTTTCACCCCGGACTGCCCATCACCCCTGGATGAACGCCGCGTCCTATACCGGCCTTCTTGCCACCGGCGCACTCGCGGGGCGGGTGGAGCGGGCTTATGAACTCCTTTCATCCTGCACGGTCTGCCCACGGCGGTGCGGAGTCGACCGGACAGAGGATGAACGGGGATACTGTGGAGGCGGCCTCCTCCCGGCAGTCTCGAGTTTTGGCCCCCATTTCGGTGAAGAACCTCCTCTCGTGGGCAGGTATGGATCCGGGACCATCTTTTTTACCGGCTGCAACATGCGGTGCATCTTCTGCCAGAACTACGAGATCAGCCAGGCAAGGCACGGGACTGAAGTCTCCACAGGACAGCTTGCCGGGATGATGCTCAGGCTCCAGGAACGGCGCTGTCACAACATCAACCTGGTCTCCCCCAGCCACTTCGTTCCCCAGATCCTCCAGGCGGTCCTGATCGCCGCAGAAAAAGGTCTTCATATCCCACTGGTCTACAACACGGGCACATATGATTCAATAGAAACCCTGCATCTCCTTGATGGCGCGGTCGACATTTACATGCCGGATGCAAAATACGGCCGTGAGGAGATCGCACGGGCCCTCTCCGAAGCACCGGACTATCCGGCAATCATGCAGGATGCCATCATCGAGATGCAGCGGCAGGTGGGCGATCTTGTGGTCCGGGATGGTGTTGCAGAACGGGGACTGATCATCCGGCACCTGGTCCTTCCGGGAGACCTGGCCGGTTCGGATCTCGTGATGAAGTTCATAGGGGAGAGGGTATCACGGGAAGCGTATGTCAATATCATGGACCAGTACCGGCCATGCGGAATGGCAACACAATCCGGCAACGATGGTGACACACCATTCATGGATAAGCTCCTGATGCATATCACGGCTGGAGAGTATGACTATGCCGTACGGTGTGCCCGGAAGTATGGGCTGCACAGGGGTTTTGAATGATCGCAAATTGGTATTCAAAAACACACACAGTCCGGGCAGGGTTGCAGACATCGATGTCCACTACCATCGTTGTTTTTCCACCCACCCCCCGATTGATCCGTTGGGAAACCGGTATAATCCTGCCATTACCGGTAAATATTTATGAATCATAGAGGAGTGCATGCAGGGAAAAGTTCCCCGTTCCGAACTACGCGACAGGATGAACCGTTTTAAAGCCCTGATGGACAAAGATAACCCGGACTGGGAACTTTCAGTCATCTTCGGCAATATCAACACCTATTATTTCACCGGCACGATGCAGGATGGTGTGCTCCTGATACCAAATGACGGTGAGGCTGAATACTGGGTGAGGCGCAGCATCGATCGGGCCAGGGACGAGTCGCTCTTTCCGGATATAAGGGCAATGGGAAGTTTCCGCGATGCGGTAAAAGAGAACGGGAAGGTTCCAGAGGTAGTTTACCTTGAGACCGAGGTTGTGCCGGTTGCCCTTTTCCGGAGGTTCCAGAAATACTTCCCCTGCAGTGAAGCCCGTCCGCTCGATGCGCAGGTCGCAAAGATAAGGGCGGTCAAGAGTGCGTATGAACTTTCGCTGATGGAGAAGGCCGGGGAGATCCACCGGTACGTGCTGGAGGACTATGTACCGGGAATCCTGCAGGAAGGGATGAGCGAGGCCGATTTCGGAAGTACTGTCTTCTCGGCCATGGTACGGGAGGGCCATCAGGGGATCGTGAGGTTCGGAAGGTTTAACTGTGAAATTGTCGTCGGGCAGCTCGGATTTGGAGAGAGCTCGATCTATCCGACCTGTTTTGACGGACCGGGAGGGTGCTATGGCATGAGCCCGGCATCCCCGGTCCTCGGAAGCAGGAACCGTTTGCTGAAAAGCGGTGATCTCATCTTCATCGACAATGCCTGCGGATTTGAAGGGTACCAGACTGACAAGACCATGACCTACATGTTCGGACGGTCGCTTCCCAGGGAGGCGATCGCCATCCACGAACGCTGCCTCTCGTTGCAGGACGAGATGGCTGCCTGCCTGCGGCCCGGCACAATTCCATCCGAGATCTACCAATCTGTCATGGAGTCAGTTGAGCCTGCATTTTTAGAGAATTTCATGGGCTTCGAATCCCGCCGTGCCCGGTTCCTAGGCCACGGGGTGGGACTCCAGGTCGATGAGATGCCTGTCATTGCACCCGGATTCGACGAACCATTACAGGAAGGAATGGTAATTGCCCTTGAACCGAAAAAGGGGGTAAGGGATGTCGGTATGGTGGGGACCGAAAATACCTATATCGTCACCAGTTCCGGCGGCAGGTCAATCACCGGAAACAACCGTGGTCTCATCCCAGTATACTGATCTCCGGGTATCTCTCACGGGTACGGGATACCAGGTCCTCACCCTTTTGGGGGGTTATAAAGCGTTTTGAGATTCACGTCCTACTGCATGAGCAACTTCTGGGTTGGAACAAGAATAATCGGAAGCTTCGCAATGTTCATGCTCGTGCAATACTCAACCCTGATGACGAAAGGTTCGGGTAAAATCGAGGGGTAAACGATGCTGTTCATGAGCGTATTCCAAGGTAAACCAGGAACGACCGGAGGGAGGATGGAAAATCCTGAATGCGTTCCTGGAGATAGGAGTGAGCGAAACTGGCGGTAATTCGGGTATCTTCGTTGTGCAAAGATTTTTCCGGCAGGAACGTGCTTGACGAAGTGTCATTTTCTGTTGATACAGGAGAGATATTCGGGTATCTCGGCCCGAACGGGGCCGGAAAGACCACCACCCTGCGAGTATTGCTGGGGCTACTCTCCCCCACATCCGGAACGGCAATCGTGCTGGACGCCGATCTCTCAAAGGATGACAGCATGAGGAGACGGGTGGGGGTCCTGATGGAGAACAACGGCCTCTACGACCGGCTCACCGCACGAGAAAACCTGGAGTATTATGCACGCCTTTACGAAGTCAACCGGCCGGGGAACAGGGTGACGGAACTCCTGGATTTCGTGGGGTTGACAGAACGGGCAGGCGACATGGTCGGAAATTTCTCCACCGGGATGAAACGAAAACTGGGGATAGCCAGGGCAATCCTGCACGAGCCGGAGATACTTTTTCTCGATGAACCTACCTCGGGGCTCGATCCCGAAGCCCAGCATATGGTCAGGGAGCTCATCCTTCGGCTCTCTCGTGTTGAGTCGATGACCGTATTTTTGAACTCCCATAACCTGGACGAGGTGCAACGGATCTGTTCCCGGGTGGCAATCCTTCACCAGGGCCGCATCCGTGCCCTTGACAGCATCCAGCACCTCACCTCTGCAGGCAAGAAGACCGGTTTTTCAATTACCCTGGCCGACACGACCCAGGCCAGCGAGGCGGAGGATCTCCTCTCCTCGTTTGGAGGGATCGGAGAGATTACCCGGAATGGCAACGTGCTTGGAATGATGCTTGTCACCATTCATGCACACGAGGTTGTCACAACCCTCGTGAAGAACGGGATATGGGTGGAAGAAGCCAGGATCCAGAAGAGGTCTCTTGAGGAGATCTACCTGGATGTGATGCGTCAGGCAGAGGGGGACGTGGCATGAGCAGGATCATGGTAGTGGCTGAAAAGGAGGTCCGGCAATTGATAAAATCACGCAATGTGATGCTCTCTGCTCTGCTCTTTGTGGGGGTGTTTGGGATATTTACTGTTCCCGCGGTATTATCCGGCATGGGAGATACCGGAGCGATGATGGACACCCTCGGCTTTTACCTGGTGCTCACCCTTGGAGTCTTCATGGGCTATCTCTTCACCGCCCAGGTCTTTCTCCGGGAGAAACAATCAGGAGTGATCGAGACCCTGCTCTGTACCCCTCTTTCATTGCGGGAACTCTGGTTCGGTAAAGTGCTTGGAGTCACGATCCCGGGGGCGATCCTGGCCTACTTCTCGGCAATCCTTATCATGGTCACAGGCTCTGCGTTCACCGGGCAGACCCTTGTTCCCTCTCTCCCGGTACTCTTTCATATCATCGTCGTAATCCCGGCTTTTATTGCTGCGACAAGCGGCCTGATAGGGTTTACCCAGTTCATCCTGGGAATGCGGGAGAACCAGATCCTCAACTTTGTCATTATCTTCGGGATCATATTCCTGACCACGTTCATCCGTGAATTGACCGGCCCGGAATTCTCTGTGACCTGGACTGTGGTAGCTGCTGCCTTCGGGCTGGCACTACTCCTCATCCTGGTTACTGCATGGCTGACGCGGTTCCTCTCCAGGGAGCGGATTATCACCACCCTGTCGGAGTGATGAAAAATTCCAAACTATTCTGTTCCTGATTGATATTCCACCTGATGGGAACCACTATTCATTGCAGCCCGGCCCTCTTTCAGCCCGATATTCCCCCATGAATGGCTTCTTTCACCCGCACCACCTTGGAGAGAAGTCCTGCGGCAGTACCATGATGCTCTGGTTGACCATGCCGGTCAGCCGGGTCGTCCGATCGTTGTCCACGTAATAGCAACGGGCCGAAAGGATAGGAAGCCCGGAACCTTCCTGGATGAACGCAACGTACCAGCCCTCGGGGGCTTGTTCTGTCCTGACAGAGCGGGGCGGCAAACCATCTGAGGGGTATGCACACAGATCAGGATATGTATTCGTGAGTATCCGGATCGCTTCCCCTTCGCTGATCATACCCTGCTTGCCACTGGTGTCCCACCACAATCGGACCTCGGACCTGTCCGGCTTGAAATAATACACCGAACAGAGTGCCGGGGGATACTTCCCGGACCGGTACCCCTCGATGAGGTAGAGTGCCTCGTTGCCAACCGTGGAGGTCTGGTTGAACGGCCAGTAGGAGCTTATCGGGGATACGACCGCCGCTGCAGGATCTTCTGAATCGATCTCCTGCATGAGCAGTTCCGCGTCATGCAGCGTGATCCACCCATCGGGAACCCCCATGACCATGACCGGCTGGTGGGGATGCGTCCGTAGGTCATTGAGAAACTCCATCGGGGTATGGGTACTGAAATAGCAGGATTCACTGTCAGAGAGCTGTACTTCTGTGGTTCCGATCAGGTGAGTAAAAGTACAATTTTCAACCGCTGGAACTATTGGATTCCCTGATGGCACTGAAGTTCCGGAACAGGGTTCTCTCGGTTGGGGGAAGGGAGCGGTACATCCTGCACCAAGAAGCACCACTATGAGCAGGAGGAACGAGGGGACTGCCTTCCTGATGATTGAACCTGTTTTTCGCATTCTGATGGACATGACAGGGTTGATTGTAAAAGGATGGAAACGTCACTACCATAAAAATGATGCATCCTACGAGTTCACCATCCAACCCAGCAGGATTCCTGGAGACGGTATTTGGTGCAGGTCGGCACAGGTCACCTCTCATTCGGGCATATATATAAGAAGTTGAACTGCAAGGCTCCTACCATACCCGCCCTTCAGACACAGGGGATCGGGTGATATCTGGGGAATTATCGATGCTATTCATGAGCATGTTCCAATGGGAACCAGGAAAAACCGGGGAGATCATAGAGATACGGCAGAAGGAACAGCTTCCTCCCGGTTTGAAGATTGTCAAAGAATGGGTTGCACTGGAGACGAATATCGTCTTCCGGTTGCTCGAGACCAATGACCCGGTCGCCCTTCTCAAAGCCAGCAGCAGCTGGGCAGACCTTGGGTACATCGATCTGCACCCTGTGATGGAATCAGAGGATGCACTACGGTGTTTATGCCAGTAGCGATACTGCACTCTTTTTTACAAAGCATTCTTTCCCCTTATCCTGGCTTTAGATGGCGGATAGGCGGCAGTAATACCCATTGAACGGCTGAATTCGATGAGCTGCACTGTCATTGCAGTCCAGGGATCGGGATTGAGGCTGCATCCATGCTGAAAAAAGAGGATGCGACGTAAATTATTATGGACCCAGTTACCACCCGAAGAACCGGGAGATCCAGCTGCTCTCATTTCCGTGAAAGATCTTCCCTCCTTCACTTGCTTTCCGGACATCCTCGACCGTGTAGAGGAGGTCGGGATACTCGTTCCGGAGGATGGTTGTCAGCTGTTCAAGTGCTCTCCTCGGGACTACCATCAACAGCACTGCGACCGATGAGGAGAACGCCCCAGACCCCTCGAGCCGGGTGATCCCGTAACCCATTCCTGAAAGCCGGGTGATGAGGGCCTGGGGGTCCTTTGCACTGATGATCCGGACAACGACATCCCCGAGACTGATCCGGTCCTCGATCTCCATCCCAATCACGGTCCCGATACCATATCCTGCGATGTATGCGATGATCCCCCCGATATTGTCAAGGTTCGTAAGGACAAGCCCGGTCGAGAGGAGCCATATCGCAATCTTTCCTACCCCGATACCGGCTGCAAGGTACTTGTGCCCCCGTGCCACGTAGACCGTGCGAATCGTCTCGAGGCTCGTCTCAGCAATCCGTGCGATGAAGATGGTGAGCGGCAGTGCGAATTCAGGTGAAATCATGGTATCGTTTGTTTGGACTATTCCTCACTTCTTGTGGTTTTTTGGCGGATATAGGCTTTGTTCCCGGTTTTTTTGGGGATTGATATGGGCAACATGAAACATCCGGAAACCATGTCTCGTTCATCGTATCCCTTTTCATCACCACAGGCAATACTTTTCAGGATAACCGTGGTTTTGTCACACCATCAAAATACATACCCGACGACATCGGGCTGATGTTCTATCGCCCTGGAGGATTCGGACCTGGCTGTACGATCTGGAAAACGCTTTATAGTGTACAGAGAAAGTTCTGGATACCTATCGAACGCCTGATGATTTTCACCGGAGTTATATGATATCATGATACGAGTAAAAGACATCCCTGTAGCAACCCGTTGGACGATGGCGACAAACGTGCTCACCAGGCTCGTGGTTGCCCTCGGCATTGAACCGGTAAGCGGCGCAAAGGTTCCCTCATTCCGGAACAGCATGTTTTCAGCCATGGCCCGCGAGATCCGTGCTATTGCAGACCGGTACGGGATGCCACGGGAGAACGCTGCCGACCTTGTCCAGACCCTCGGGGCTATCTCGGTTATATTGTTCGGACCGGAGTTCGAGACACGATATATCGAAGGATTCCCCGATGAAGCGGTCATACGGCTGACCGGGTGCGCAATGTTCCGGGAAGAGCGTACCCGTGACGTCACGAATCACCAGGTGAGCAGCATCTGCCAGGCATATGTCGGGCATGCAATTGAAGGCCTCAATCCCGGATTCACAATCTCGGTAATCAAGGCCAGGTGCCGGGGAGATCCCTTTTGCGAGATGGTGATAGAGAAAAGGAAACCGTAACAAGTGCATGAGGGTCATTCGATCGGAACAGAGGCACTGATTCACCCCAATACGCACAGGATACCAAAAAATCCTGAGCCGACCCTGGGATACCAGTCGCTCCAATGAGCACCCATTCTACCAGTATCCTACTTTTTTTCCGGCCTTTCTTTTATCGAAGGAATATGGTTTCAATGAGAGGAAGGGGGTATTCCCGGGTTTCAGATCATCTTTACCTCTTCCTTCAGGGCAGCGGAACGGATACTCTCTTTGTGGGAGGAAGGCTTCTCAAATCTGCCCATGACCGACAGCGCCGCCGGCATGACAAAGATAGCCCCCATAAGCGAGAAACCGACCGCAATCAGGGTGGTAACACCGAAATTGCTGACGATCGGGAATGTGGAGAGACAGAGTGCCGAGAATCCGCAGAACGTCGCAAGTCCAGAGACGGTGATGGCCGTCCCGATTTTGTGGACACTCTCCTTGATTGCCGCAAGATTGTCGTGCAGGCGTTCCTTCTCTTCTGCATATCGCTCCATCACGAGGATAGTATATTCGGCCGCGACCCCTATCGTCATCGACCCGAGCGTCGCGGTGAGCGGGGTATAGGGAATATCCAGGACAAACATGGCTACTGCATTCCACCCGACGATGAAAATGATAGGGATCATGGGAGTTATTGCATGAAGATGACGATAGACGACGACCAGGAAGACGAAGACAAATATGAATCCAAGATAGGTCATGAGCTCCTTGGAATGGGCGAGCGATGACATCAGCGTGGTGAACAGGTCAAAATTGCCGATGGGAGCAACACTGACCCCGACCGGAGGTTCGAGGAACGCGATATCATCGATCATCTGCTGTTTCAAGGAGTCCATCTGCGTCATCTCAAGGTCGATGGTGCTGAATTTTACCACACCGCTCATCGAACCTCCCAGATACTCCTTCCTGGTTGCTTCCGGGATTGCCCCGAGGATCGAATCGAGCTCCGCCTGGGTCTCCGGCATAACTCCTCCATTCGTTGAGAGGATAATCGTGACAATACTGCTTGCACCGGAAAGTTCCGGATGGTGCGAAAGTTCGTACTCCTGGAACTTCTCAATCCACTTGATGGTATCGAGATCGGTGTTATAGCCCCGGATATAGAAATCGGCCGTGCTGGTCGCACCGAGGATCCTGGTAACCTTGTCGATATTGACCTTGGCCGGCATATCTCCGGGAACAAACGCGTTCTCGCTGGTCTGGATAGGGATCATCGGATCCAGCGCGAAACCCACGACTGCGACACAACCGAGAATAAGAAGGATCGGGAGGGGATTTTTTGCGATCTTTACCGAGATGTCCGTGAGAAACTGCCCGTACGAGAAGGATTTTTTCTTTCCGTTCCCGGGTGTGCGCCCGTTTTTGGGTTGGTCCATCACGAAATCACACGCATCGGTACCAACCGCGTAGCACGTTTCAGTTTTGGCTTCTTTGGGCTTGTACTTCAACAGGAGGCACAGCGTTGGCACCCCGATGCAGGCCGCCCAGTACGAGGTGAATATGCCGATGATTGCGACCATGCCAAACGATCGGATCATCGGGATTTCCGAGACAAACATGGCCAAAAATCCCATGCAGGTGGCAAGCATCGCGTACAACACGGCGGGACCTGTCTTTGTGACCGTCGTAAACACCGCGTCTTCAAGCGACCCCTTCCTGGCCTCCTCGTCGAACCGGGCATGGAACTGGATCGCATAATCGATGCCCAGGCCGATAAGGACCGGGAACGCTCCGATTACCGCCATATTCAACCCGATACCGGCAAGGCCCATCAGCCCGAGTGAGGTCACCAGGCCGATTCCCACGAGCAGGACCGGCATGAACCGGTACCGGACATAGGCAAACAGGATCCCCATTGCGATGATCATCAGGAGCATTGCACCACCGATGAGGATGCCCATGTTGCTCATAAGCCCCTCCTCCATCTGCTGCATAAATGCCGGCGTTCCTGAGAATTCCACCGTCACGCCAGGGGGCTTCTCCTGGTTCTCCACGACCGATATCACATTGTCCAGTGCTGATCGCTGGACATCTTCAGACAAGCCTTCCTGGATCTGGACCTGGACAAGGGTGAGGGTATTCGAAGGGTTGACCAGCTCGCGTGTGGCGGGAGGGAGCATCCCGACAATCTGATCGATCTCTGCAGTCGAAGAGGGAAGAGTTCCCCCATGGGCACTTTTCAGGACTTCGACAATACTCCGTGTCCCCTTGATATTCTCCTGCTGCCTGATATCCGTCTCGATATCGTTGATGTAGGAAAGGATCTCAGGGTCCAGTGGATTGCTCGTCTCTATGATGAGGATGATGGTCGAATCGGATTGGAAATTTTCGATATAGTCGGCATAGACGATTCCTTTTTCAGAATTTTCATCCATGTAGGTCTTCCATCCGCTCTGCATGGTGAGCTGGGTCATACCGAAAATGGAGACACACAAAAGGGAGACCATGAGCGCAGCTACCAGTAGCGGCCTGCGGTTGATAGTGTGGGCGATGCCCTCAAAAATTGTAGCTATCATGTGGGATCAGGAACTTCCTCCCTTATTCGTCATGGACAAGTGAAGAATGTGAAGACGAATTGGCCCGGAAAAAATTATCCGGATTTCACTTCCCTGTTCCCGTTCAGGCTGCGACGGTAGTAGTAATACCCGCCCCCGATGATACCCACTGCAACGAGGCAAATCATGAAGTAGAGCCCGGTATTGGATCGCTCGACCACCTCGATCCTGACCTTGATGGGATCAGAGATGATGCTGTTGTCAAGGGCATCCCGGTATCGCACCTCGGAATCCAGTCCATACTCTTTCTGCGTGGCAGTACTGTCGACCGATATCTCGAACGTCGCCTCCTTCACTTCGCCGGGGGCGAAGGTCCCGAGAAATGCGGTGTCATCATCGCTGGTGAAGGGGTCAACAGCACTGATACGCGCCTGAGCACTATAGACGGTTGCTTCACCGGTGTTCTTATACTGGACGGTGACCGCTTTCTTCTGGCCGGCAGAGATCTCGATAAGATCTGAGACTACTGCAAATTCCGTCTTCCCGCCAACCGGTATCCCGATGGTCGTCCGTTCGCTGTCAACAAAGTCCTTCTCGTAGTTCTCGTAATTGATATAGACATCCAGGGGATAGGCCTTGCTCTCGGCCTCATTGCTTACCGAGATCTTGAACGTCGAAGTGACCTCGGCCCCGACCGGGAAATCACCGATATACGAGCTGGAATCGGTCGGGATGATCATGCTGTTGTCGTTTCGTACAATCTTGACAATCGCTTTCTCTCCGTCCTCCTGACCGGTATTGTTGATCACAAGGGTCAGGTATCCTTCCGTCCCTGCGTTCAGGTGCTCGGTATCGGCCGATATGACTGAGAACTGGAGCACCGGCTTTATCTTCACCGGGAGGTGGAGAGTCTCGTTGATATCCCGGTAAATATACTGGATGCTGTCAGTCCCGATCTGTTCAGCCATCCAGAGGTGGGTATACTTCAGGTTCAGCGGAAGGTCATAGGTACCGACGGTCGCATCCTTCGGGATCTTCACGTTGAACTTAACGATAGTACTGGTCCCACCCTTGATGTCCCCGATCATCTGGGGATCGCTCTTTATGATGAGGGGGGAGTCTCCAGGTTGGAGCGTAACCGTGATCAACTTCGCGGTGTTGGGTTGATCATCACGGGTGATAATGCCGGATCCAACGAATTTCAGTTCATTGAGCCCCTCGTTCTGGAGCTGGACGGCGATCACCGCATCATCCCCGGGTGTGAATTCGTTCGTCCCCGATATCGCGGCAGTCATTTCCGGGGCACCGGTCATGTACCGTTCCCCAGCGCTCACCGGTGCAATCGCAATGCATGCAAGGATGATTGCAAAAAGACTGGCCGATCCCAGCATATACCACCGTGATAGTTGCGGTCCGTTACTATCCAAACGCTTCGTTCGTGAGCCGGATTCTGATACCGGTCTTGGTATTCTTAACATGGTACGATCCTCATTCTGGTGGCACTAATTGTCCTGAACTATTTCTCTGAATCCCTAATAAAGATAGCTAATAAGTTGTAAATATTTTTACAACATATTGGTGATCATGTGGTCGATAGAAGAGCATCAGGACTCAGCGGTGGAGGTATCATGAACAATGGTTCCGGTAAACAATTAAAAGGGGGGTGTGAACTCACTGGTATGGAGCATATCTCTTCGGCTCTCATCTCCGCCCTCAACACTCTCGGACTGACGAATGACGAAGCGAGAGTGTATGCCACGCTGATCCTGTTCGATCATGCAGAGGCAAAAGAGATCGTTGAGTACCTTGCACTGTCAAAGCCCAGTGTGTACAAGGCGCTCGAGCATCTGGACAGCCGGGGACTTGCGGTGAAACAATATTCCAAACCCTTGAGGTATCGTGCGGTCTCTCCCGAAATGGCCCTCTCTATCCTGATGCGGGATCATGAGAAGGCATCGGAAGAGGCTCTTTTGGAATTGAAAAAACTCGAAAGAAAACAGATTAGAACCGATTTCGAGGAACCGCTCTGGACCATCTATGGCGATGCGAATATCGAGCACAAGATTCAGGAGCTGTTCCGGAAAGCAGAGCACCACATATCAGTAATTCTCGGGGAACGGTATATCCCGTTGCTGGACCATATCACGGTCCGGGATATACCTCTTCAACTGATCATCCTGTCATCATCCCCTGGACTTGAAGAGAAGTTTCGGAAAAAGTTCCCTGGGAGATCAACCGAGATCCATGTTATCCCACTGGAGAGACTCAAAACTCCCCCTCAGCGCATCACACTGCCCGAGATCAAGGAAGCATGGAAGTTCCTCAATTTCGAGAATACACTGGATTTGAACGTTGATGACGAAGAAATCCTCTTGAATGCAGCGTTTTTTTCCAGGGGATCATCGGTCCTCAATACCCGGAACAAGGGGGCAATTATCCAGATGAAAATGCTCAACCAGCTCTTCTGGAACCGGTTCATCGGGGATGGTGATAGGAAAGGATCATGACTGCTCCATGGTAGGTGCAAAGGTCCCAATCGAGGACTCCTACCCAGTATACGCCATCTCCTATTTTTACCGATTCAGCAATCATACCCTTCGGGTTGTCTCAGGTTTTGTTTGAATAGAATCGATCAGGAAACCTGGGGAGGAGTAAAAAATTTCACAGGTGCCGGCTATAGGTACATCAATGAGTATCCTCACATTGCTCTATTCAGAATACAAGCGGCTGGAAGAGGAAGTGAAACATCTCGGGGAACACAGGAAATGGGATGAAAAGACTCACCAGTATTATTCCTATTTGAAACAGATTTTCCACAACAAAAATGGCTGAGTGTTTGCAGGTATCAATTATCCTGCCGAAGTATCCTTCTCTTTCGGGAGATTCCGGAGTCAGCCTGTTTTCGATCCCTCCCCCTGCTCGCCGGTCCTTTCACTACCACTGGTCTCTTCAGACGCGTGAAACATCCCTGCGAGGTCCCTGATCTTGTCAGGAGCCCCCATCATTACCACTTCATCCCCGGGTTTGAGATCGGTCTCTCCCGAGGGATTCTCTATCACTTCGGTGCCACGCCGGATAGCAAGTACGGTTACTGAATACTGTTTCCTGACATTGATCTCACCAAGTGTCTTTGCGGATACCAGGGCACCCGGTTCCACAACACGCGTGCTGATTGCCAGGTTCGGCAGGTTTTTCCCGAGATCCGAGAGCGTGGGGGAAGATTCCGATGGGCTCCGGAGCATCTTGTAGGTGTCTGCCCTCACCTCCTGTACGTACCGGTCGATGGTCCCCTCCGGTGTCAGGTATTTCTTCAGTACCCGGGTGAAGATCTCCACTGATGTCTCGAACTCCTCAGGGATCACCTCATCGGCGCCAAGGTCCCTGAGGCGCTTCACCTCGGTAAGGAAACGGGTCCGGACGATGATATACAGGTCAGGGTTCATCTGGCGTGCAAGCAGGGTTATTGCCCGTGTCGAGACGGGATCGTTGATGACCACCACGAGTATCCTGGCCTGCTCGATATTCGCGTGGGAGAGGATTGTGGCATTCGTTGCATCACCAAAAAAGATATGTTCTCCCACTTTCCGCTCTTTCTGTACGGTCTCAGGATTCATGTCTATAACCATGTACGGTATCCCGCCGACTCGTGCTCCCTTTGCAAGGTTCCTGCCATTCAACCCATACCCGACTATGACCACATGGTCCTTCATCGGAGGGATACGATCGGCAGTATCCACCTCGCAACCGGCTTTCAACCGGCTTCCAAGGGGAAGGCGGCAGCAGAGATCGGCAACCCTTGGCCCGGAGATAATGGCGAGCGGGGTAAGGGACATCGTAAGGAGGGTGACTGCGAGGAACACCTGCTCGCTTGCAGTCGAAAAAAGCCCGTATTCCATGCCGGGAATCGAGAGGACAAACGCGAACTCACCGATGTTTGCCAGCGCCAGGCCTGCAAGGACCGATGTCCTGAGTGACTGCCCGATGAGCATGGCTGACCCTCCTGCAATGACTGCTTTGACAACGATCACACCGATGACAAGGGCGATGATCAGGAGGGGCGACAGGAGAAGGGATCCGACATTGAGGAGCATCCCGATAGAGATAAAGAAGATGCTGGTGAAGATGTCGCGGAAGGGGATGATGCTTGCAAAGGCCTGGTGGAAATAATCCGACTCGGAGAGGGTAAGGCCGGCAAGGAATGCCCCTATGGCGAGCGACAGGCCAAGGCTGTCTGCGACATAGGTGATGACAAAGCAGATCAGGATGATGGCCAGGAGGAAGATCTCCGGGCTCCTTATCCCTGTGATGCGGTTCATGAATCTCGGTATGATGTAAATCGAGATCGCGAAGACCGCAGCAAAAAGGAGGATCAGCGTAACACTGAGCTCCAGAAGTGCCCAGCCGATATCCGTGGTCTCTCCGGCAAGGATGGGGAGGGCGATCAGCATGGGGATCGTGCTGATGTCCTGGAAGATCGAGATCCCAAGCGTAACCCGGGCCTGGGGGCTCTCGATCTCAGCCCTGTCCTGGTAGAGTTTCAGGGTGATCGCGGTGCTGCTGTGGCAGACGAGAAAACCGAAGAAGAGCGCCTGGGCAGTCGTCACCCCGAAGAGATACGAGATCGCCATGGTGGCGGCAATCGTCAGGAGGACCTGGAGTCCTCCTCCGATCAGCACGATCTTCCGCATCTCGTAGAGGGTCCGGAAGGAGAACTGCATTCCGATCGTGAAGAGAAGGAAGATGATGCCGATCTCGGCAAGGACATCAATGATCTCGGTATCCGCGATGAGGCCCAGGCCATATGGCCCGATAAGGATCCCGGTCAGGATAAAGCCGACGATCCCGGGGATCCTGAATTTGTTTCCTACTGCGACGATGATGATCGCGAAGGCGAAGATGATGATAATATCGTGGAGATACCCGGTGATCATGGAACGCTCCCCTCAATGGATACTGAAAACTGTCACCAGTAAATACATGTCAAAACTTCATAACTTTGTCTTTTTGTTCCTCGATAGGAAGGAAAAGGTCCTTTATTCTTTCGGGCAATCGATATCGGAAAATTGCATTCTTATTCATTCTGTAGCATAGTATGGGTAATGGAGTCCATTTTTCTTCTGGAACTGATGGTTATCCTGATCCTGTCATTATTAGTCCTCTTTGTCTGCAATTACCTGAAAATACCACTTATTATCGGGTATATCATTTCCGGGATCCTTGCCGGACCTTTTGTCCTGGGTGTTGTGGGGAGCACCTAGATCATCGAACACAGCCCGGGGGATTCATACGAATACCCGTGTGAATGGCAGGACTGGTAATCTAAAATCCAACGTGATACTCGAACCAAGTGCAGTGCATATCCGTTCTGTATTGTCCGTGCCACAATCAACTTATACTTCCTGCGAAGAAAAGGTCAATCTGTGACCCGGACGAGTGCTATGAAAGGATCTTTTGAACACATCGAAAAAGAGCACGGATACCTCTCAACCCTCCAGAAGATCCTTCTCTCCACTGATGGATCGGTAACCTCCCTTCTCGAAGCCATCGAAGGAGAAGGGGTGACAATCAGAACACTCTCCCAAAACGTAGTTCCTGCCGACGCAAAGACCGCTGAAGAACTTGAGATAGTTGCAGGCAATGAGGTGAACCACAGGATTGTCGAACTCAGGAACAGCCGCACAGGAGAAGTCCTCATCTATGCCGTATCATATACCCCGGTCGAACGACTCGAACCGGGATTTAAATCTGACCTCATGCGGGCAGATATCCCGATCGGAAGGATACTGAAGAAGCATGCCATTGAATCACGGCGGGAGATATCTCATGTTGGTATCAGGGGCTCCGATGAAGAGATGAGCCGGATCTTCGGAATACCCCTCGACAGTCCGCTGCTTTTCAGGAGATACCACATCATCCGGAAGGAAAAACCGTTCATCTCGATCGAGGAGGTATTTCCGGGACGCTCCTTCCGGATGGACCCTGGGGTGCTGGTAAGCGCCCCCTCACGCCTCCACCTCGGACTTATCGATCTGAACGGTGCCTTGGGAAGGATAGATGGCGGGATCGGGATCACGCTCTCGGTTCCCCGGCCGGTCATCACCGCAGAGCCATGCTCCGAACTTCTCATTAACGGAGGGCCTGCCTGGTCAACCATGAGGATACGGGAGACGGCAGGAAAGGTGATCTCCTCGCTCGGTATTCGCGGGGGAGCCCGGATCACCATCAGGTCTGTCCCTCCCGACCATGTCGGCCTCGGTTCCGGCACCGCACTCTCTCTTGCTGTAGCCCGGTCGATTTGTGAGCTCTACGGAATACCAGTACCGGTCCGGGATCTTGCCATGAGGACGGGCAGGGGCGGGACTTCAGGGATCGGTACAGCGGCGTTTGAATTCGGGGGCCTGATCATTGATGGCGGTCACAGTTTCGGACCTGACGGGGAGAAACAGCAGTTTCTCCCTTCTTCCGCGTCCGGGGGTATCAGGCCGGCACAGGTCATCACAAGACTTGATTTCCCCGAGGAATGGGAGATCCTCCTTGTAATCCCTGATCCCGAAGTTACTGTGAGCGGGACAAGGGAGACTGCAATCTTCCGGGAGTCATGCCCGGTTCCCATCGGAGAGGTCAGAGAGATCTGCCACGAGGTGATAACCCGACTCCTTCCCGGCGTGGTGGAGCACGACCTTGATCTCTTCGGTGCTGCTGTCAACCGGATCCAGGAGATTGGGTTCAAACGAATCGAGGGGGAACGCCAGTCTCCCGCCATCAGTCGGGTCGAAGCATGCCTCCGCGATGCTGGAGCTGCCTGTGCAGGGATGAGCTCGTTTGGGCCTGCGGTGTATGCTGTGTCTGATTCAGGGTTGGCAGATCTCGAGAGTGCGGTCAGAGATCTCCTCGGGGAAAAGCAGGCATCAATCATCTGGACCCATGCCGATAACCACGGGGCTATCATCCGTCGCTTGTAAGAAGACAATGCGAAACATAGCAATCCCAACCGATATGTTCCCCGTCTGAGTGGTCATCTTCACCTCACATGGAAGCAGTGTTTCTGGATAAACAAATCCTTTTATTACACAAAGGTCAGCACATAGTACTTGTTTTCCATGGAATTTGAGAGACTGGGTGCATTTTACCTCGGAAAGGAGTACAGCCTTAAAGAAAAGAAGCTGCTCGACCCTCTCGTGATGTACGATTCCCGTGACCTGACCACCCATGCCATCTGTATCGGGATGACCGGCAGCGGCAAGACCGGGCTATGTGTCGATCTCCTTGAAGAGGCGGCCATCGATGGAGTCCCTGCCATCATCATCGATCCCAAGGGGGATATCACCAACCGGCTGCTCATGTTCCCGGATCTTGCACCTGCCGATTTCCTCCCCTGGATCAACCCTGATGATGCCAGGCGGAAAGGAAAGACACCCGATGAGTTTGCTGCAAGCCAGGCTGAATCATGGAAGAGCGGCCTTGCCTCGTGGGGCCAGGACGGTGCACGGATCAGGATGCTCCGGGATGCCGCGGATCTTGTTGTCTACACGCCGGGGAGTGATGCTGGGGTCCCGGTATCGGTCATCCAGTCTTTCGCAGTCCCGACCCTCAGATGGGATACCGATGCCGAACTGCTCAGGGAGAAGATTGCCGGTACCGTGACGGCCATCCTCGGCCTTATTAAGGTGTCTGCAGATCCGCTCAGCTCGCGTGAACACATCCTCCTCTCCTCTCTCTTCGAATATTTCTGGCGGAACGGAAAAGATCTGGACCTAGTGACGCTGATCCAGGCGATCCAGAATCCGCCCCTGAAGCAAGTCGGGGCATTCGATATCGAGACCTTCTTCCCGGCCAAAGAACGGTTCGCCCTTGCTATGCGGCTGAACCATATCATCGCCGCACCCTCGTTCCAGTCCTGGATGAACGGACAGCCGCTGGATATTCCCGGTTTTCTCGCGACAAAGGAGGGAAAACCACGCCACTCGATCTTCTACATCGCACACCTGAACGAGGACGAACGGATGTTCTTTGTGACACTCCTCCTCCACCAGGTCCTCGCATGGGTCCGGTCGCAGACGGGGACCACCAGCCTCCGTGCCATCCTCTACATGGATGAGATCTTCGGGTTCTTCCCCCCGGTCGCAAACCCGCCGAGCAAGGAGCCGATGCTCACCCTGTTAAAACAGGCACGGGCGTTCGGCCTTGGGGTGGTGCTGACAACCCAGAACCCGGTCGACCTCGATTACAAGGGCCTCTCCAACACCGGCACCTGGTTCATCGGCAGGCTCCAGACCGTGCAGGACCGCGAACGGGTCCTCGACGGCCTCGAGGGTGCTGTCCAGGGCGGGACCTTCTCCAGGGCTGCGCTCTCTGATACCCTCTCATCGCTTGACAACCGGGTGTTCCTCCTGCACAACGTGCATGAGAACGCTCCCGCGATCTTCCAGACCCGCTGGGCGATGAGTTACCTCCGGGGACCCCTCAGCCGGGACCAGGTCCGCGTCCTGATGAAGGGGAAGGCACCGGATACTGCCATAACGACAGCCCGCACCCAGGTTGCAATCCCAAAGTCAGCTCCGGTCCAATCCACCGCGGACACCCCCCCGCTCCTTCCCGCTATTCCCCCGGATATCCCTCAGCGATATCTCCCCGTGCGGGTCCCACGGGAGACCGCAGAAACGATCATGCTCCGCTCAGGTCCCGGGAAGATCGAAGCAGCATCGATCCTTTATGAACCGGCGCTCCTTGCCAGCGGCAGGATCCACTACACGAGCACGAAGATGGAACAGGAGGCAGAGCGTGATTTTTCCCTTCTTGCGCCGTTCTCAACCGCTGGCACCGTGACATGGGAGCAGGCAGTACCATACACCGGGCCTTTCACCGACCTCGCCTCAGCAGCCCCGGCTGATGCCAGATACGCAGTGACCGCAGAGACGATCCGTGCACTGAAGAAATTTTCCGGAGAGAAACAGGCTCTCACCACCTCCCTTGTGCATTCCCGGGAACTCAAACTCGCCTCCTGCCCTGCTGTGAAACTGATCTCGAAGCCGGGCGAACCGGAGAACGAGTTCCTCCTCCGGGTCAGGCTGGCGGCACGGGAACGGAGGGATGCCGAAGTGGATGCCCTCCGGAAAAGATACGAGGCAAAGATCGAGACGCTCGAAGATCGGCTCCGGAAGGCCGAACTGGCAGCAGAAAGGAAGCAGGCCGATGCAGAGGCACGGAAACGGGAGGCGATGATCTCAGCCGGGGAATCAGTGATCGGGGTCCTGTTCGGACGGAAGCGCAGCCGGTCTGGCTCGACTGCAGCGAGCAAATACCGGCAGAGCAGTTCTGCCGGGGCGAGTGCGAGGGAGGCAGAAGAGAATGCCCGTGTACTTGCAGATGATATTCAGGAACTGAAGGATGAGTTTGAAAAAGAAGCTGCAGTGATTACGTCCCGATGGGATAACGCCATAAAGGAGGTCGATGAGATTACTATAAAACCAAAAAAAACCGGGATTGAAGTCACTTCGTTCTTCTTTGCCTGGGTGCCCAGCTGGCAGCTGACCATCCGAGATCCTGCAGGAACTTCCAGAATCGAGCAGATTGATGCCTCGGTGAATCAATAATTTTTTTTAATTTTTTATGGAATAAAGAAGAAGGTCCATCGATCTGATTTGAATCGTGCAATGTTACCATGAATGGTGGTGCACGTGGAATTTCACCATCCTGTGACCGTTTAGCGACAGGGAACCCTTCTCTGTGTCAGGAATGTAGTCTCACCAGGAACGGGTTTATCACTCACCGAGCGCTTCACTGCTCCGCTTCTGGTAGAGCACGATCGGGTCCATCTCTTCGTACGTGGTCTCACCAGTTCTCATGATAACATTTCGTATCCCGGAGTTCACAATCATTTTTGAGCAGAGGAAGCAGGGCCATATCTGGGTGAGGTCTTCGCTCTCCACCTCGTATCCGGCAAGGTAGAGGGTGCATCCACGCGCCAGTTTCCCTGCCTGGAGGAGGGCGTTCATCTCGGCATGGACGCTCCGGCACTTCTCGTAATTGGACCCTGAGGGGATGTGGTGATCATTCCGCCAGCACCGGTTCAGCTCGGTGCAGTCCACCTGCTTCCTTGGTGCTCCGGTGTATCCAGTCGAGACAATGGTGTTGTACTCGTCCACGATGATCGCGCCGAAATTGCGGCGGAGACAGGTCCCCTGGTGGGCGCAGCGGAGGGCAAGGTCAAGGAAGTACTGGTGGCGGTTCGTTCGCATGAGAGGAGAGTTGTCCCGGGAATGGTAAAAAATAATCCGGTGTGCATGATCCGGTTATTCTCATTGATGATATCCCCGGCCGGAAGACTGAAGATAGTGTGAGAAACGATCCCATGTCCTTCATACCCGGAATAATCAAGAACCGGCCTGGAATGATTGGAATTCTGATCTCACGTCAATCCTTGAGGGGATATACTACAGGACTGAGAGCCCCGATTAAAAGGGGAGATCAGCCCAACCCTTACGGGGTCCCCGAAGAGAAAGGAGAACCTCATCAGGGAATAGGATGATGATCATGGAGAGAGAACATGTGCCCGGTTCAGAAGAGAGAAAGCGAAGAGAGAATCTGTGACGTATGCGGAAAGGAGGCGATCGGGATGCAGATCCTCGGCTGCTGTGGATCAACCGTCTGCGAAGAACATGCAGAGCAACAGTTACGCGCATTAAACCCTGGTGAGAAGAAGGAATGGGGAGTCTGCTATTTCTACAGATTTCCGGCTGATCCGGAAGAGAAATGACAACCAGGAGGCTCATTTATCCTGATTCGTGCTCTGAACGCTGCTGTAACTCTCCGAACAACCGCTTTCCATTCGGCACCAGGGCAATCGAATCGATGATCATGGCGTTTCCAGCGTTTCGGTTCACCCTGATGACCTTGGCCTGTTCAAGCACCCCGATAGAGGAGAGGATATCCTCCCGGGTGTAACGCGTCCTCTGGACGAGCATATCGATGGTTGCGGTCTCATGGAATTCCGAACCGAGCAGCCAGACAATCCATTCTTCGGGGGTATGGATGAAATCAGGCGTGATGAACATACGGTTCCCACTCCACCACTCTCGCTTCAGGGAGATAAATCTTAGCAACAGGAGAAAGAGGACCGGGGGGGTATTGTTGTGAACTCATCGCCGGCTCTTCTGTCTCCTGCCATATCCCTGCCTTCGCACCGTTTGGCCAGCTGCTCCTCTGCGGGGTGCACGTTCCACGTAAATCCCCTGCCCGGACTCACCCCGCTGGATACAGGCAAAATCGATGAACCCGTTGTAAGGGTCGGTACGAAGCAGCCGGACGATGATCTTCTGTCCAACCCGGAGCCCCTGTTCTCCCTCCATGATCCTTCCCTCAGCCGGGGGAGAGATCATGCGGGCATAAATCCCGTGTTCGGTCACGCCGGTTACCAGGGCTTCAAATGTCTCACCGATCCGGTCCCTGAGCAGCACGGCAGCAGCAGCTTTTCTCATGAAACGCTCGACCTTCTTTGAGCCCTTCTCCCGGTCTGAGAGCCAGGTAGAGAGTTCGTAGAGCTCATGCGTGGTGTAAGGGCACTCCTTCCCATCGAGGACCGATTTTACCAGCCTCTGATTCACAAGGTCGACATACCGCCGGTTCGGGGCGGTCCCGTGGGTGTAATCGGTGACGGCCAGCCCGAAATGGCCGGTGGGAGGCTCCCCTGGCTCCAGGGTCATGTACTCCCCGGGGCCGAGGAGTTTGACGATGGTCAGCGAAAGGTCCGGGAACCGTTCGGGATCGGCCTCCTTCCTCTTCAAGAGAAACAACGAGAGTGCTTTCGAATCGGGCTCCCGGGGAAGCTTCTCGCGATACGCCGCAGCAGTCATCACGATCTCGTCCCAGTACTTTGGCACTCGGACCACCCGCTGGATCATGGGAATACCGGCCTTCCCAAGAAAGTCCACCATGGTCCCGTTTGCCGCAATCATGAAATTCTCGATGATGAACCGGGCCGCGTTCATTTTCTGGACGACGATATCCCTGACGATCCCGTTTTCGGCGATCGGTTCTGCCTCGATCGTCTCGAGTTCAAGCGCTCCCTGTTTCATGCGGTACTTCTTCAGCCGGCTCATCACCAGTGCCTGGAGACGGATCTGCTCTTCAAGCCCGGGGACTGCACTCACCCTTTCAGGGATGGTGCGCTCCCCATCCAGCCATTCCCCGACCTCCTCGTAGATCAGCTTTGCCTTGTTCGAGACGAGAGCCCGGTAGATCGCTCCCTCACGCACATCTCCATCAGCAAGGACTGCGTATTCGATTACGATTGCCCGGTGATCATCCCCGGGGAGGAGCGAACTGATCCCCTTCGAGAGCCGGTCCGGAAGCATCGGGAATATCTCGACACCGGTATATACCGAGGTGCCGTTGTGGGCTGCACGAAGGTCGGTCCGGGACTGTTTCGGGACAAAATGATCGACGTCTGCAATGGCAACCTTTACATGAATCTCGTCACCCGGGCCGCGTTCGCAGTACTCGATCTGGTCAAGGTCCATGGAATCGTAGTTATCGATGGATGACCAGAGGAGAGAACGAAGATCCTGCACATTGCTCCCAAAATCTGGATCATTCGTCTCATCGAGTGACTCGACTTCCTTCATCACCGCATTTGAAAATCCCGGCTCGAATCCGTATTTCCGCATCGCGTCCGACGCGATGGCTTTCAGGTCGATAAATTTATTTTTTTTCATTGTTCCGGAATGAAAGATTCGTTTCATGGCATAAAAATCTCTTGAACCGGCCTCTTGGAAAGGGAGTGATGCCATGCCTGTCACTTCGAATAGTGAAACTTTTTTCCGGAAGAGAACTATTCTCATCCGTCAGGATGGTCAGGAAGAACGGAGGCTGCCGGATATGGTGGCCTGCATTAAAGGGGACCATTCCAGAACGGGAACTGACAGGGTGATTTAATTACCTGCAAGGCTGAGGGTGTCTTGAATTACTCATGGCAGCACAGTCCTGGAGAGAAGCAAAGGAGATCGCGGACCGGGAAGGAGCGGATCTCGTGTTTCACAATTATGACACGAAGGAATACGGGGCATGCTCGCGGGATACAACATTCGGGTGCTTTGTCAAAGGCGAGTTTGTCGAAGAGCGGTGCATCTGCATGCCGGCAAAATTCTCCCCGGAAGAACTGGAGAAGAAGGAACGGGCGTTTCTCGCGGAAAATCCGGGGTGGGCCGAATAAAACGAATGATGTATCAGGTCGGTCATTTCAGAACCTGAACGTACGGGAACCTGCTTGCCGGATCTCTCTACATGCCACATCGATATCATCAGCTCGTCCAGTGCAATCTCCTATCTCCGATAATACTTCGGAAATTGTACGTCTTTTCGGGTAATATTCGAGGATTGCCTCTGAGAAGCTCATCTTCTTATTCTTCTTGAGACGTTTCAAATGTTCACATGCCTCTTCGTTATCCTGATGGTTCTGGTGGCCATGTTCCGTACCTGGGTGTCGGTTCTGTGTGTCGTAAATATCTAGGTTATGGAACAGAACCGGAGGCCAGGGAACGTTTACAAAGGGTAATATTACCCCTTGACCATCACCTGGGATTCACTTCAGGTTCAGTTCGTCATGGATCCGGCGAACGAGATCGTACACTGCCTGCCTGAACTCTCCCCCGACCTCCTCCCATGAGGGGATCTCTTTTTTTCCTTCCTCGTCAACCACAGCAGGTGCTATGGCGATATCTCCTGGTGGTTTCTCTTCAGGCTTCGAAAAGATGGAGAGATACCCGGCGATCAGGACAACGATGAACGTGAGAGGGTAAAGGACCAGTTTCAATACCGGGAGAGCCTGCCCGATGCCGAGTGCATACCATGAGTCGATGAAAGCCAGGATCCCGAGAATGAACGAGACCAGAAGGACACTGGCGGCGGCATTGAAGAGTGGGAAAGGGAGATTGAAAGGGAATGCAAAGCTGGCAAAGATATCCCCGAACATGAACAGCACCGAGAAGATGATGATCAGGGCTGCATTATCATAAAGGAGATCGACGAAACCCAAAAAAAGCGGCCAGGAGAGATATACCTCGAGGTATCGGAATACGATCAGAGCGATCAGGAAAAAGATGATCCCGATCAGCCCTGAAACCAGGGCATTTTTCGCAGAAGATTTCTGGCATCGTTCACCACTCACGCAGCCTCACTCTCGCTTCTCATATTCCCGTTGAAATGAAACCACCCATTTTCTCGATACTGTTTCACAGGAGAATTTCCATAGGATAAATCAATGCTTCCCTGCGGGGTGATAGTATTGTCTGAGTATTCCCTTGTCGAGGTAATTATTTTCTGGTATACTGCACAAGAGGATCGATCTCCTCCCTCTCTCATAACCGGGGGAATAATTTTCTCTAAAAAATTGGGGTCAGGATTTCCCTGATGTCCGACCTTCAGGTTTTCCTCTGAAGCAGCTCACGAATGGCCTTCAGCTCGTCAAGTATCTGGATCTCTGTCGTTTTCACTGAAGGAGCCCTCCCTCCGGTCCCTGTGCCATCCCCACCCACCGACATTCTTACCATGCTCCGGATCAGTTCCCGGAGTTCTTCAGCATGCACAATTGCCTCAATACGGATCTCGGCTGCCTGGGCCTGGCCTGAATACCCCGCAGTCTGTATGGAGATGGTGGAGATGTCAAGCTTCCTCATCACCGGTCCCTGCCTGATATCGAGGTTCGTGATCCGGTTGAACGGGACGATTCCGGTCCGGCGGAAGATGACCCCCCGCTTCCAGCGCATCTCATCCTCGTGGAGTTCGTACCACATGCTCTCATAGTAGAGTTTCGTCCAGATGGCAAACAGAATGACGATCATCACCAGGCATCCGAGGATTCCCAGGAAAATCCCGGTATCAATTGCCGAGGACAGATACATCGGAAGGAGGATCACGATGCTCAGTAACACGATAAGGAGGAGAAAGTCAACGATGAACCAGGTGACCAGTGAAGGGGAGGGTTTGAACGGGGTGTGGAGAGGGAAATGGTCGTTTTGCATGATACTCCTGGGATTAAGGGCGAGATAAAAGTATCAGGGAGCTGGTGAAAATGATTTCATTAAGAGGGGTAGATCCAGTCTTCTATACAATTGACGAAATCCAGAAGTTGGAAATCGGTTTCATATCAGAGACCCGGATCGGCCTTTTTTACTCTTCCATACCCTGGGATCAAAACAGAAGAGATAATGTAGCTATTCCACACACTGTCAAGTATTCAGGAGACAGAACAGGGCATGCGTTGGGTCAATCCGTTTACAGTTGCTGCTGGCGTCGTGAACCGGTTTCCACGAGCAGTCCTCGCAGTGATGGTCGCCCTCGCCATAGTAGCAATGGTGTTCATGGGGGCAATTCCGCCCTATACGATCTCGGACGAGTACATGGACAAGAGCTCGCCCGAGGGAGTTGTTTTTGACACCTACAGCGCCCGCTACATGCAGGACACCTACATCCTTCTGATCCATGCGGGGGATATCACAGACCCGGAGCTCCTTTCCGACCTCCTCATTCTCGAGGAACAGATCGGCCGTATCGAAGAGGTCAGTTCGACGACCACCCTTGCGGACGTGGTTGCACAGTTCAACGGCGGGGTAATCCCTGCCACAAGTGCAGAAGTCCAGACAATAATTGACCGCCTCCCCCCTGACATGCGGCAACAGTTCGTTCCCGACCCGCAGACCCTCTTCGGGTACATCCTCATCGACCAGGGGGTGCCAACGGACAAATCCTTTGAAATTGAACCAAGAGTCGTCAGTACCATCGCGCAGGCTACCCTCCCGCCGGGGGTATCAATCGAAGTGACCGGCAATACGCCGCTCAACTACGAAATCTTCGTGGCGATGATGATCAACTTCGTCCTCCTAGTCATCGGCGCGATGGTGCTCATGCTCATCATGAAATACCTCCTCTGGTCCAAGATACGATACTGGATACTCCCGGTCGTGCTCCTCACCTTCGGGCTGTTCTATACCTTCGGTCTTATGGGCGTCTTTGGGATACCCGCGAACGATGGGGCTATCGCGGCATTCCCCATTCTCCTCGGGCTCGGCATCGACTATGCCGTCCAGTTCCACTCGCGGTTCGATGACGAGTGCCGCGTTCACGACCGTAAGGAGGCGCTCTCAATGACGATCACCGCGGCGGGTCCTGCAGTCCTCACTGCTCTCGTGGCGACGAGCCTCGGGTTCCTGGCAATGTTCATCAGCCCGATTCCCATGATACGGACCTTTGCAATGGTCTCCATCATCGGGATAGTCTGCTGCTACCTCACTGCGCTTTTTGGGTTCGGGGCATTTGCCCATGTTTTGGGATACGTCCCGAAGGCCCCCGGAAACACCATCGCCGACCGCATCATGACCGTCTATGATACCGGTCTTACTGCGATCTCATCCGGGGTAGTGAAAATTGCCGTTCCGCTCGTGCTCGTGGCGGTCGTCATTGCATTGGTAGGTATCTCCCTCGACCCCGGTATTCCCGTCGACGCTTCGCAACAGTCGTTTGCACCGTCAGACATGTCGGCCGTGGTCGTTGCAGACGAGGTCGAGTCGATTGCAGGATCGCTCACCCCTCTGCCGCTTTACGTCCAGGGCCTCGATCCCCGGACGATATCAGGGATCACGTGGACCGACCAATTGTGCGGTCTTCTGGAGGAAAACTACGATAAAATCTCAAGTATCGACAGCATGTCCACCCTCGTCCGCTCGTACAATAATGGAGTTCTCCCTGAGAACCAGGCAGAACTCGACCGCGTGCTCGCGTCCATCCCGCCGGATCAGCTCAGTCCTTACCAGGCTGATGATACCACCTCGGTCATCAGGATCAACACGCTCGCGATGGAGATCAACGAACAGGTCGCCTTTTCAGACAACGTT